>JBDSOV010000088.1:0-4886 GCA_039914575.1 Sphingomicrobium sp. | reverse complement strand
GCGCGCCGGCCTGGACGACTCGGCGAAGCAGGGTCGATTGCAGGTCCCAGTCGCCGAGCATCGCCGCAGTTGAGGCGAGGGTCTGGCTGTCGACCAGTGCCAGCCCGGCCCAGCGGCTGGTTGCGTCGACCCTTTCATAAGCCTGGTGTTGCTCGTCGTCGGGGATCAGAGCGACCGCAGGCTCGGCATGTTCGGCAAGCCGAGCGCACAACGCAAAATCGGGGGCGAGGCCGTCGGCGATCTGAAGAATCAGGGTTCCCGCCTCGAATCGGCTGGCGGCTTCATTGCCGTCGCTGACCGGGACCACCGTCAGCCCTTCGCCGCGAAGCCGCTCGAACGCGTCGTTGAGCGCGGCGGGCACGCGTTCGACCAGCACGATGATCGGCGACGCGCCGGCGGCGGCGGCGCAGCGCGCCTGATATTCGATCAACGTCCGACCAGCGAGCGGGAACAAAGCGCGGAGCACGCCCTGATCATCTTCCTGATATGCACTGATCAGTGCCCCGAGCGCCATTTGTCCCCCGCTTTCCCCGGCCGATTCCTGCCCCTTCTAGGCCACAGAGCGACGATCTTTCCAGCGCAAGCGTAATTCGCTTCCGCCCTTGGAATATTATGGTAAATTGCGTGGCATGACCCCAGCCCCGAACCGCGCCGAACCGCTTCCCACCCCCTTCGAGGAAGCCATTTCCGGGCCCGACAGTGCTGCGATGGCGGCGCCGGAGTTCGATCAACAGTCGTGGAATTATGTGGCCGATGAGCCGCAGCCGGTATCTGCCGGAGGCCGCGCGGTGCTTGGCTGGGCGCTCGGGCTGCTCGCCGCAGCATGGCTGGCGTTCAGCGCCTGGTCGGCTGGTCAGGCGCTTGCGGCGCGGCCGCTGAGCGCGCCCGAACTGGCGTCATGGGTGGCGATTGCGGCGGGGCCGCTGGCCTTGCTCGGGCTCACCTGGCTGATGTTCGGTCGCACCCGGCGCAAGGAGGCCGAAGCATTCACCCGTTCGGTCATCGCAATGCGCCATGAGGCCCAGTCGCTCGAAGGCCTGCTTGGTGTGCTTCGCCAGCGGATCGACGACAATCACGGTGCCTTGCGGACGATCAGCGACCAGTTGATGGGGCTTGGTGACGAGGCTGCAGCGCGGCTCGGCAGCGCGAGCAGCGAGCTTGAGGGCAGCGCGCGACGGATTGCGGCGCAGGGCGAAGCGCTCGACCGCGCGGCGGGATCGGCGCGGGTCGATATGGGCGTGTTACTCGATGATCTGCCCCGCGCCGAAGCCAGCGCACGCTCGATGGCCGAAATCTTGCGCGGGGCAGGCGCCGACGCGATCGGCCGATCGGCGGAGTTCGAGACCCAAATCGGTTCGCTGTCAGAGAGGACCCGCGAGGCCGACAGCATGATTGCCGAGGCGACCCAGCGGTTGATCGCGCAACTCGCCGAGGTTGAAACGCAAAGCAAAGCGACGCTGGTGCGGGTCGATGAGGCAGCCATTGGTTCAACCTCGACAATCGATGCCTTGCTCCAGCGGTCGGCCGAAGCACTCGACGAAATTCGCGGCGGGATCGACCTGCAGGCGCAGGCCGTCTCCGCGCTCGTCGCCCAGGCCAGCGCCGGAATCGGGCGCACCGGGATCGAGGCCGCCGATGCGATGGGATCGCGCCTCGCCTCGGCACAGGGCTCGCTCGATGGCCTTGCGGCGCGGGTGTCCGAACAAGATGCGGCGGCGCAGCGGATGATCGCCGGGATCGACGGTGGCCTTGCCGCGCTCGACGAACGGTTTGCAGCGCTGGCGCTCGACGGCGACACTCGCGCGGTGACGATCAGCAATTCGCTGACCCGCGTGCGCGGCGAGCTTGATGCCATCACGGGACAATCGGGAAGCCACGAAGACGCGATGGAAGCATTGGCCGGGCGGATGAGCGGTCTTCGCCAGTCGCTCGACGGGCTGACCACCGACATCCAGGGTGTATTGTCGACCGCCTTGGGCGAAGCCGAAGGCGGGGCGAAGCGATTGCTCGACGCGAGCGAGGCGGCGCTACCGCACATCGAATCGGCGCGCGATGCAGCGGTCGAAGCGGGCACCAGGCTGGAAAGCGGCGCTAGCGCAATCGAAGCCCAGCATGACCGGCTGGCCGAGTTGCTGGCGGCGGTCAACACCGGCATCGGCGGGGCCGAGCGGCGACTCGGCGAACTTTCCACCGCAATTGCCTCGGCCGAAGTCGAAGCGAGCCATTTGTCGGCCGAGACCGGTCCGGCTTTGGTCGCTGCATTGCTCCAGGTGCGCGAAGCGGCGAGCCATGCGGCGGAGCGAGCGCGCGAGGCGATTTCGGCGGTGATCCCGGCGAGCGCGGGTTTATTGTCCGACGCCGCGCGCGATGCACTGGAGAAAGTCGTCCGCGATACGTTGATCAACCAATTGGCCGAAGTGGAACGGGTCACGGCGCGCGCGGTCGACGCGGCGCATGGCGCGTCCGAGCGGCTGACCCAGCAGATAATCTCGATCGGCCAAAGCGCGACCGCGCTCGAGCAGCATTTCAACGAGAACAATGAGACCCAGCGCGCGCGCGACAGCGAGAGCTTCGCCCGGCGCGTGTCCTTGCTGATCGATTCGATGCATTCGGCGTCGATCGACGTCGGCAAGATCTTGTCCGACGAAACCGACGACAAAGCGTGGACCGCCTACCTCAAGGGCGACCGCGGGGTGTTTACCCGCAAAGCGGCGCGGCTAATGGGCGGGGCGCAAGCGCGCGCAATCAATGCGCATTACGATACCGACGTCGAATTCCAGCAGTCAGTCAATCGCTATGTCCATGATTTCGAGGCGATGCTTCGCCGGGTCACCGCCGACCGCGATGGCGGAGCGATGGCGGTGACGTTGATGGGCTCGGACATGGGCAAGCTTTACGCCGCTTTGGCGCAAGTCGCCGGAGGCGGGCGCTAGTTGTAAAAGTCCAGGTCGTCGGTGGTGATCCAGCCGAAGTGCCAATTGGCATAGTATAAACCGAACAGCCCGAGCGCGACCAATGCGGCGCGCGCCAAATGGCGCTTCAGTTCGAAGCGGTGCGGCGCGCTGTCAGCCTGGCCGGGGACCTTGGCCTCGCCCATCTCTTCGCTGGTCCTGACGCCGAACGGCAGCAGCGCAAAGCCACTGAACGCGAAGAACAGAAAATAGATGGCGATGATTGAGCCGACCTTCATCGTGCCGCGGTGACCGCCATGATTTCGACGATCGGCTTCTTGCCGGTCCACACCGTGGCGCAGCGGCGCACCGCGAGCCGGACTGCTTCGCGAACCTTGTCGCTGTCGGTCGAATCGCCAAACGCCCGCGCCGCGGCATCGGTGGCGTCGGCGATGAAATCGTCGCGGTCGGCCTCGACCGGAACGCCGAGCGGACGCACAAATGGTTGGCCAGCGAGACGACCGTCGTGGGTCAGCGGCAGAGCCACCGCGATCAGCCCGTTGACTGAAAGCTTGCGCCGCTCGCTGATCGTCCCGCCGTCGGCGGCGAGGATGACGTCGCCGTCGAGTACCAGCCGCCCGGTGCGGACCGTCCCGACTTTTTTCGGGCCTTTGGGCGCGAGGCGGATGATGTCACCATTCTTCTGGTAGATCGACTTGGGCACGCCGCACGCCAATGCGAACCGCGCCTGCTCGGCCATGTGCCGTGCCTCGCCGTGAACGGGGACGACGATTTGAGGCCGGATCCACTGATACATTTGTGCCAGTTCGGGGCGCCCGGGGTGGCCCGAAACGTGAATGTGAAGCTGACGGTCTGTCACCGTGATCGCACCCAAGTCACTCAAGGCATTCATGATTCGCCCAATGGCGATTTCATTGCCGGGGATTTGCTTGGACGAGAAGATCACCGTGTCGCCGGAAACCAGTTTCAATTCGTGGCTACCGAACGCGACTCGCGACAGTGCCGCGCGGGGCTCGCCCTGCCCGCCGGTGGCAAGGATCATCACTTCGTTGCGCGGCAGGCGCATCGCTTCGTCGAAGCGCACCGTTTCGGGGAAATCGAGCAAATATCCACTGGCCTTGGCGACGCGCAGGATGCGGTCGAGCGAGCGGCCGGCGACGCACAGTTTGCGGCCGCATTCGACCGCGACATGGCCCAGGGTCTGGAGCCGCGCGGCGTTGGAGGCGAAGGTGGTGACGAGCACCCTGCCCTTGGCCTCCTCGACCGCCTGGCGCAAACCAGCATGGACTCCAGTTTCGGAGCCAGACGCTTCCTCCTGGAAGACATTGGTCGAATCGCACACCAAAGCGAGGATTCCTCCGTCGCCGATGTCGTGCATTACCTGGTCGCTCGACGGTTGGCCGAGCACCGGCGTGTCGTCGATCTTCCAGTCACCAGTGTGGAAAATTTTGCCGTGCGGGGTCTCGATCACCAGGCCATTCCCTTCCGGGATCGAATGGGCCAGCGCTTTGAAAGTGATTTTGAACGGATCGAGGTCGATGCTCCCGTCGCGCTCGATGATATGGACCTTGACCTTGCCGACCAGCCCCTCTTCCTCGAGCTTGCCGGCGATCAGCGCGGCGGTAAACGGCGTGGCATAGAGCGGCACTTTGAGATCGGCGGCGAGATAGGGGATCGCGCCGATATGATCCTCATGGCCGTGGGTCAGCACGATGCCGATCAGCTCGTGCTTGCGCTGCTCGATGAACTCGAGCTCGGGCAGAATCAGGTCGATCCCGGGATAATCGCTGTCGGCGAAGGTCAGGCCGAGGTCGACCATCAGCCATTTACCCTGTGTGCCGTAAAGATTGACGTTCATGCCAATCTCGCCCGAGCCGCCGAGGGCCAGGAAAAGCAGTTCTTCGCCGGGTGTCATTTTGTTGGGGCCTTCGCGGCGAGCAGGGCGAGGCCCTGGATGGTGAGGTCGGGTTCGAT
>JBDSOV010000195.1:0-6134 GCA_039914575.1 Sphingomicrobium sp. | reverse complement strand
TGGAACGGCCCGATGCCGGGCTTCCTGTCGGTCGGTTTCACCCCTTCGTCGGACTGACTTTCAGCAGACACAGCTCGAACTGGCCGACCTTCGGATGCGCCCGGGCGGCAACCGCCAGGATCTGCACGCGCACATCCTCCAGCCGGGCGATTGAGACGGCCTGTTCCGCGCAACTCGACAAGGTGACTGTCAGCCGTAACAATCGCCCCGAACCATGTGGGGCCAGCAGATCCGCGCCGGGGACAAAAGCCAGGTAGCCGCGAGTTGTTGGATCAACCTCGATCAACGCACTGTCGCGTTCGATCCACCGGCCTGCGGCCTGTTCAAGCGGGGCGATCGTCGGCGATGCATAAAGGATCGGCAGGTTCACCGCGAAGACCAGGCCCAACAGCGTTACCGCGAACAGGTTGTTCGGCGAACGCAGGGCCGCGCCAATGAAGCCGCCGGCAATTATCGCCGAGGCGCCGGCAAGCAGCAGGAATAGCCGCGATTTGGGATCGAGGGCCAAGCCATAAATCAGCAGGGTCGACACCACCACCGCGCCGAGGGCAATCATCGCTGCGCGTTTGCGCAGGTCTGGGACCAGCAATCGTCGATAAACCAGGGCTGCGATGATCGCCGCCCACAACGTCACGCCAATCCGAAGCGAGGCGAGCAAATTGAGCCAGGGATCAAGCGGCCACATCCATTCGATCCCCATCTCGCGCTTCCACGCGGCGATATAGGTCGGGTTAAACAATGGGCTTTGACGGGTGTCGAAGCCCGCCGGCAGCTCGGACGTAGCGATTGCAACATGCCCGAACGCCAAACCATAACGTCGAAGCGGATCGCCGGTGGCGGCCCAGTAAGCAAGCATTTCGGCGCTGATGGTGATGGCCAACGCGGGTATCGCGAGCAGCAGGATAGTGCGTCGATCGCGTTTCAAAGTCAGCCACGCCAATGCACTGACCGCGATGAACAGGGCGCTCGTCTCGCGCACTTCGAACGCTATTCCCGCGAAAATGCCCGCAGCCACCGCCCATCGAACCGACTGCGATTGATAGGCTTTGGTCGCCGCAAACAATGCCGCCAGTTGATAGGTAAATTCGACGACGTCGGCAGTTGGCTGGAGGGCTTGCGATGTCAATATTGGTGTGGCCACCATGATCGCGGCGCTTATTCTCCCCGCGTCTTTCGAAATCCACTGGCGCCCTAGTTGACCAATTAGCACAAGCGAGGTTGCCCAATAGAGCAATGGCCCAATCGCGTAGGCGGCGCGTGTGTCGCCGAGCATCGCGATTCCCGCCGCTAGCGGGGCGATCACTGGCCAGCGGCTCGACCAATGGTCGTGCGGCATACAGGCAGCGCCGCTGTTCACCCAACAAAGCGCCGCTTCGCGATAGCGCCCGTCATCGCTCGAGGCGCCGATGTACCCGACCGGATTGATGAGGATACAGACAAGCGCGAATAGCGCGATGGCTATCCAGATGCTGCGGTCAAGCCGTTGTTCTGAATCGAAACGCGTCACTGCACCCCCTAATATTTCCGGCACGCTACCAAGCGTCAGCCGGCGTGCAAGTGGCGGAGTGAGCGATAGCGGTCGAGGAAGGCCGCCGCGTGGCCTGCGAACCGCCCCTCGCCGATCGCCTCGCGAAGCCCCTCCATCAGCCGTTGGTAAAACCACAGATTATGCTCGGTCATCAGCATCGATCCGAGGATTTCCCCCGACCGCACGAGATGATGGACATAGGCCCGGCTGTAATCGGCGCAGGTCGGACATGGGCAATCCGCCTCGATCGGCGCCACATCCTCGGCGAAGCGCGCGTTGCGGATGTTGATCGGCCCGTCGGCGGTAAACGCCTGGCCGGTGCGGCCTGAGCGGGTCGGCAATACGCAGTCAAACATGTCGATCCCGCGCCGCACGGCCTCGATTATGTCGTCGGGCTTGCCCACACCCATCAGATAGCGCGGGCGGTCTGCGGGCAGCGTCTCGACCGCAATGTCGAGCACCCCGCACATCGCCTCATGTCCCTCGCCCACTGCCAGTCCGCCAATCGCATAACCGTCGAAGCCGATCTCGATCAGCGCCTCGGACGAGCGCTGGCGAAGTTCCTCGAACATTGACCCCTGCTGGATCCCGAACAATGCCGACCGCGCGGCATGGTCGCCGCCCACGTCAAACCCGTCGCGCGATCGTTTCGCCCAGCGCATCGACCGCTCCATCGAGCTTGCCGCCTGCTCGAGAGTCGCCGGAAAGGGCGTGCATTCGTCGAACGCCATGACGATGTCGGCGCCAAGCAGCCGCTGCACCTCCATCGACCGCTCGGGCGTCAGCATATGCGCCGATCCGTCGAGGTGCGATTTGAAACGAACGCCGTCCTCCGACTTCTTAGTCAGTTCGCCGAGGCTCATCACCTGGTAGCCGCCGCTGTCGGTCAGGATCGGCCGGTCCCAGTTCATGAATTTGTGCAGCCCGCCGAGCTTGGCCACCCGTTCGGCGCCGGGCCGCAACATCAGATGATAGGTATTGCCGAGCAAGATATCGGCGCCGCTTGCCCGCACCCCCTCGGGCTTGACCGCCTTAACCGTAGCCGCGGTCCCGACGGGCATGAACGCCGGCGTGCGGATTTCGCCACGCTGCATCGCGATGGCGCCACTTCGCGCGGCGCCGTCGGTGGCGGCAATGGTGAAGGCAAAACGCGTCATATCGGCGCGCCTCCTAGCGGCTCGGGCACGGCGCGACTAGAAGGGCGAGCATGATCGAACCATGGGTCTATCCCGTCCTCACTACGGTCGCCGTCCTCACCGGCTTCGTCGATTCGATCGCGGGCGGCGGCGGACTGATCATGATGCCGGCATTGCTGTTCGCCGGGGTGCCGCCGATCAACGCGCTGGCCACCAACAAATTGCAGTCGATGTTCGGCACCGCCACTGCTTGTCTCAACTACGCCCACAAGGGGCTGGTCGACTGGCGGTCGAACTGGCTGTCGGTGGTGCTGGTCTTCGTCGCCGCCGGCGCCGGCGTGATCGTGGTCCAATTGATCAATACCAAGGCGCTCGCGTTAGTTATCCCGTTGCTGCTGATGGCGGTCGCGCTCTACGTTTTGGTCAGCCCGCGGATGAGCGACGAGGATGCCCACGACCGGATCAGCGCCAAAGCCTATGCGCCGATCGGCGCCGCGATTGGTTTTTACGACGGCTTCTTCGGCCCCGGCACCGGCAGCTTTTTCACCACCACGCTGGTCGCTTTACGCGGCCTCGGCCTGACCCGCGCCACCGCGCTCACCAAATTGTTCAACCTCACCAGCAACATCGCCGCAGTCCTGCTGTTCGCCATCGGCGGCCAGATGTACTGGCTGCTGGGGCTGTGCATGGCGGCGGGGGCGATGCTCGGCGGCTGGATCGGCAGCCACACCGCGATGCGCTTCGGCGCCAGCGTCATCCGCCCGCTGCTGGTGACGCTCTCGCTCGCCCTCACCGCACGGCTGCTGTGGAGCTATTTCGCGGGGTGAGGCAGCAGCAGCGAGCCGTCGCCGTAGGAATAGAAACGGTAGCCGTCCGCAATGGCATGGCCATAAGCCGACTTCATCACGTCCAGCCCCATCAGCGCCGAGACCAGCATGAACAGGGTCGATTTGGGCAAATGGAAATTGGTCAGCAGCCCGTCGACCGCCTTGAAGCGATAGCCGGGGGTGATGAAAATGGCGGTGTCGCCGTCGAACGCGCGGATCATGCCATCGTCCGTCGCCGCGCTTTCGAGCAAGCGGAGCGAAGTGGTGCCGACCGCGATCAGCCGTCCGCCTCTGGTCCGCGCTGCGTTGAGCCGGTCGGCGGTGGCGGCGTCGATCCGTCCCCATTCGGTGTGCATCTTATGGTCAGCGGTGTCCTCGACCTTGACCGGCAGGAAGGTCCCCGCGCCGACGTGCAACGTGAGCATTTCGCGGGCAATGCCTCGGGCTTCGAGCGCCGCCACCAGCCGATCAGTGAAGTGGAGCGCAGCCGTCGGTGCGGCGACCGCCCCGGCCTCGCGGGCAAACATCGTCTGATAGTCGGCGGCGTCGGCGGTGTCGGTCGCGCGCTTCGAGGCGATGTAAGGCGGCAGCGGCATGTGCCCGGCCCGCTCGAGCAATAGCTCGACCGGCTCATCACCGTGAAATTCAAGCAGGATCGCGCCCGCCTCGTCGCGCTCGATCGCGCTGGCGTGGACGTCGTGGCCGAAGTCGATCACCTCGCCGGTGCGCACCCTTTTGGCGTTACGAACGAACGCCCACCAGCGGCGCAATCCCTCGCGCTTGTGCAATGTCGCGCCGACACTCGCCGCCCCGCGTTGTCCCTCAAGCTGCGCTGGAATGACCCTAGTGTCGTTGAACACCAATATATCATCGGGGCGGAGCAGTGCCGGCAGGTCGAGCATCGCGCGGTCGGCGATGGCGCTGCCCTGGACAAGCAACATCCGCGCCGAATCGCGCGGCCGTGCGGGCCGTAGCGCGATCCGTGCGGAAGGAAGTTCGAAATCGAAGTCGGCGACGTCCATCAGCCGCCAGCGGGCTTGGACTCCGCCACCGGTTCGGCCGGTGCCACGGGCGCGGCGGGCGGCGCTGGCAACGCCCCGTCGATCCACACACGAACCATCTTGGTCGGTGCTGCGGGCGGTTCGCCCAGCGCGATACCGTCGACGAACTGCATCCCCGAAATCACCCGGCCGAAGATGGTATATTTCTTGTCGAGCGCCATCCCTGCAGACAGCATGATGAAAAACTGGCTGTTCCCGCCGTTTAGGTCGTCAGCGGTGCGGGCCATTGCCATCACCCCGCGCATATGCGGCAAGACGCTGAATTCCGCGGTGATATTGGGCAGGGTCGATCCGCCCGTGCCATTGCCCGTGGGATCACCGCCCTGAGCCATAAAACCGGAGATCACGCGGTGGAAGGTCAGGCCGTTGTAGAAGCCCTGCGAAGCAAGCGACTGGATCCGGTAGACATGGTTGGGCGCGACGTCGGGCCGCAACTGAATCACCACCGTCCCGCCGCTCGACAATTGGATATTGAGCCGGTTGGCCGGATCGGCAGCAATTGCCGCCGGCGCGGTATGGGTGACGGCCGGCACGAGCGGCGCCGGCGCGGGTTTGGCGGCGATCAGGGCAAGCCCCATCAGAGGCAAAGCAAACAAGGATTTACGCATCGATCTTCTTCCCACCCAAAATATCATTTGCACCGGCGCTAGGCCCCACTGGCTGAACCCCGACTGACAATCATCTGCCCAATTTGGCGGCGACATCGGCGACCACCGCGGGCGGCACGAACTTGTCAATCTTGCCACCGTAGCGCGCAATTTCCTTGACCAGCCGCGAGGCGATCGGCTGGAGCGAGACATCGGCCATCAGGAAGACGGTCTCGATATCGTCATTGAGCTGCTGGTTCATCCCCGCCATCTGATACTCATATTCGAAGTCGGCCACCGCGCGCAGCCCGCGCAGGATCAGCGACGCGCCCTCGCGAGTGGCGAAATCCATCAGCAGCGAGTCGAATTCGACCACCGCAATGTCACCCGGAATGTCGGCCAGCTCGCGGCGGACCATGACCAGCCGCTCGGCGACCGTGAACATCGGCTCCTTCGACGGATTGGTCGTCACCCCGACCACCAGCCGGTCGACGAGGTGCGCGCCGCGGCGGATAATGTCGAGATGGCCGAGCGTCAGCGGGTCGAAGGTGCCCGGATAGACCCCGATGCGCCTGCCCTGAGCCGGTGCGCGGCTCATCGGTCGCGCTTCGTCACGAAGCCGGCGATGGCGCGGAGCAGATCGGCTTCCTCATTATGGCTCGCCAGATGCTCAATCGCCTGGTCGACCAGCATTTGCGCCTGTTGCCGGGCGCGTTCCTCGCCGAGCAGCGAAACGAAGGTCGCCTTGCCCGCCCCTGCATCCTTGCCGACGCGCTTGCCGGCGGCAGCTTCATCGCCCGAATGATCGATCAGGTCGTCGGCAATTTGGAAGGCGAGACCGACATTGCGGGCATAGCCGCGGTACGGGGTGCGGGCCTCGACCGGCAGCCGCGCCAGAATGCACGCCGATTCGACCGAAAATTCGATCAGCGCGCCGGTCTTTAGCTGCTGCAGCCGGGTGATCGCCGGAAGATCGAGCGTCTGACCCTCGGCGG
>JBDSOV010000080.1:0-7917 GCA_039914575.1 Sphingomicrobium sp. | reverse complement strand
GTGCCGGGATCACGACTGCTACCGCATTGGCACGCTCAAGAACAAAGCCCCGCGCTAATGATGGTATTTGCCGAGCCATCGCTCCCAGGTTTTGCCTGCACAAACTATGAAATTCCCTGTTTCGTTTCGACCGAGCGTAACAGCATAATCCTCGGAAAACCGCGCCGACCGTTGCCCCAGTTGTCCAATTGCCGTGAAGCACGGCACACATTCCCTGCAGAATCCCTGAACAGAGAATTGTCTTGCGGAGAAATGTCGACGACGTACTGGTCGCTCCTCCACTTCCTTTTCTGAGCGAGGGCATGCGACGGTGAAAGCGGTTATTTCCCTGCTCGCCGCGACGTTGCTGACCGCCTGCAATGCCGAGCCGCCGCCGCTGGTGACGGTCAGCGAGGCGACGGTGATTGCCCTTCCCTCCTCCGCCGCAGTGTATTTCACGCTGGTCAATAGCGGCGGGCGCGACCGCTTGCTGTCGGTCGGAGCCGCAGGGGTCGGCAAGGCTGGCCTTCACGAAACCAGCATGGACGGCGACATCATGCGGATGCGGGCGATCAACGGGGGTATCGAGATTCCGGCGCGCGGGCGGGTGCGGCTGTCGGCCAACGGGCGGCATGTGATGATCCAGGATCTCGCCCGACCGTTGACGGCAGGATCGAGCATCAGGCTGACCCTCCGCTTCGAGCGGCAGGGCGAGGTCGCGATCGACGCGCCGGTGAGCGGGCCGCGATGACGATGCGGCGGATCCGGATTTTATTGTGGCTGGTGGTCGGACTAGCGGCGCTCGCCGGACTGGTGATTGCGCTGAGTCCCATGCCAACTGACGCGCCGATCGCCAGCAGCCAGTCGATGACCGAAGTCGGCGGGCCGTTTACCCTGACCGGGACCGACGGCAAGCCATTTTCGAGCGAGCGCCTGGCGGGCAGGCCGTTCGCTTTATTCTTCGGCTTCACCCATTGCCCCGATGTCTGCCCGACCACGCTGGCGCGGCTGGCCCGACTGCGGACCAAGCTTGGAAAGGGAGACAGTTTCGCGATCGTGCTGGTCAGCATCGACCCCGAGCGCGACACGCCGGCCGTTATGGCCCGCTACGCCGGCCTGTTCGGAACGCCGGTGATCGCGTTGACCGGGACGATGGCGGCGATCGAGCGGGTCAAGCAGCAGTATGGCGTCTATTCGGCCAAGGTGCCGCAGGAAGGCGGCGACTTTGGCGTCGATCATACCGCCACCGTGTTCCTGATCGACCGCGCGGGCAAATTCATGGCGACGATCGCACCCGACGAAGGCGATCCGACAGCGCGAGCCAAACTTGAGCGGCTGGCGAGTTGAGAACGGCCCCTTAACGAATAGTGGTGAGCTCGCCGCAACTGTGCTTTTCGACCAACAGTGGTGGACGGATCGCGAACGCCGCCGTAATGGCCACCCGAGCCCGCACTTCTGTGGCTCTATTTCCAAGAAAATATGAGGTATTTGTGAACCGTATACTTTCGATCGCGCTTGCCGCGACCGCTTTTGTTGCAACCCCGGCGATGGCGCAGGACGCCGCTCCGGGTTCGACCTTCACCGGCCCGCGCATCGGCGTGAACGTCGGCTTTGCCGATGATAACATCTTCGGCACCGAAGCCTTCACCTATGGCGCCGACGTCGGTTACGATTTCGCCGTTGGCGGCGCGATCCTCGGCGTGACCGCCGAAATCGAAGACAGCAAGGACCTCACCCGTGCGCTGGCGCTGACTGCCCGCGCCGGGGCCCGCGTTGGCTCCAACGGCCTGCTGTATGTCGCCGGTGGTTACTCGAACCTGCGCGCTTATGGCGTGAGCGTCGACGGCTTCCGCCTCGCCGCCGGTGGCGAGCTCGCCCTCGGATCGAAGGCCTATGTCAAGCTTGAGCAGCGCTACGGCAATTACGAATATGGCATCGACCTGCACCAGACCGTGATCGGCGCCGGCATCCGCTTCTAAGCGGGGCTTCGCAACAAGAAAGGGGCGGCTACGGCCGTCCCTTTTTTTGTGCCTCGACGACGCGGTCCATCAACCGTTCGAGCGCGGCGAGGCTTTGTGGCTCGTCGAAGCTGGGCGCATGGCCGACTCGCGGCACGGTGACCAGTTCGACATCCGAAAGCTCGCCCGCCATCCGCTCCGCGACATCGGCGCTGAGCAGGTCGGACAATTCGCCGCGCAGGATGGTAACCGGCCGACCTTCGAGTGCCTGGTAAAGGGACCAGGCATCGGGCGCACCAGCGGCGCGTTCGAAATTGTCGGCGATCGCCATGTCATAGTCGAACCGCACCTGGCCCTTGTCCTCGACCGCCAGTCGACGGACGAAGCGGTCCCATTCGGAACGATCATAATCGGGATAGATGTCGAGATTGCGGGCCGCGACCTGGTCGATCGCATCGTTCCAACTGTCGAAACGCACTTCCTTGCCGACGTAACCGGCGATCCGTTCGATGCCGGCGAGGTCGATCACTGGTCCGACATCGTTGAGCAAAGCGCCGGCGATCCGCTCACGGTCCCCAAGCGCCAGCGCCATGGTGCAGATGCCGCCCAGCGACGTGCCGACGAACACCGCGTCGGCGATCCCCAATTGGTCGAGCAATTTCAATATGTCGGCGACATAGACCATCGGCTTGTAATTGGCGGGATCGGGGTCGAACGCGCTACCACCACGCCCGCGAAGATCGATCGAAATCACCCGCCAGTCGCCGGCGAAGCGGTCCGCCACCGGCTCGAAATCGCGGGCATTGCGGGTCAGGCCGGGAATGCACAGGATCGGCGGTCGGTCGCGGTCGCCGTCATGGTCGCGGTAATGGAGCTTCACCCCGTCGGCGCTGTTCCAGTATCGATCGGTCCATGTCGCCATCGCGCTTCCCCCACTCATCGCCGTCCCCTATCGCGAGGCGATGGCGGAACCGCAACCCTCCCCCCCTCACCCCTACCGCCCCGATCCCGCGATCCTGACGCTTGGCGATGGATTTTTCGATCCGGTCGAGGTGGTGGCTTTTCCGGAAACCAGGGTTCGTTTCTTCAACCGACGCTGGGCGCAGCGGGTCGGGCTTGGCGAGGTGGACGTTCCCGCGCATTTCGGGCGGTTCGGGCCGCTGCCCGGCAACCTGCCGCAACCCCTGGCGCTGCGCTATCACGGGCACCAGTTTCGCCATTATAATCCCGACATTGGCGACGGGCGCGGTTTCCTGTTCGCCCAGCTGCGCGACGACAGGGGCCGCTTGCTCGACCTCGGCACCAAGGGGTCGGGGCTGACTCCGTACAGCCGCTTCGGCGACGGGCGACTGACGCTGAAAGGCGGGGTGCGCGAAGTGCTGGCAACTGAAATGCTCGAGGCGCTCGGGGTCAACACCTCAAAAAGCTTCGCGCTGATCGAGACTGGCGAGCATTTGACCCGCAACGACGAGCCGTCGCCGACGCGATCGGCGGTGCTGACCCGGCTAAGCCATAGCCATGTACGGATCGGCACTTTCCAGCGGCTGGCGTTTGAAGCGAATGAGGCCGGGATCGTGGCGCTGGTACGTTATTCGCTGGAGCGCCTGTTTGACGAAGCGCCGGGCGACGATGATGCGGCCGATGCAATGCGCTTGTTCGAACTGGCGGCGACGGCGACGGCGAGCCTCGCCGCCAGCTATCTCGCTGCGGGGTTCGTCCATGGTGTGCTCAATAGCGACAATATCAACATTACTGGCGAAAGCTTCGATTACGGCCCGTGGCGGTTCGCGCAGACATGGGACGAGGAATTTGTCGCGGCCTATTTCGATCACAGCGGACTTTACGCCTTCGGTCGCCAGCCGGAGGCAATCCATTGGGACCTGGCACAGCTTGGCGGTTGCCTGGCGCTGATCGCGGACGGGCCGGCGCTGGCCGAGCTGCTGGGTGGCTGGTCGGGATTGTTCGAAACGGCGCTGGTCGCGGCGATGGTGCGGCGGCTGGGGATCGAGCCGGATGCGGCACAGGATCATGCCCTTTTATCGGCGATGCTGGCATCACTTAGGAAGCAGGCAGTGACGATCGACCGTTTTTTCTTCGACTGGCGTGGCGGACGGGTGCCGGACGGCGGCGATGCCGCTTTGGCCGCATTGCTCGGCGATCGGGCAGCGCTGCCCGGCGCGCTGGACCATGACTATTGGTGCGATGACCAGCCCTGTTCGATGCCGATCGATGAGGTCGAGGCGATCTGGTCGGCGATTGCGGACCGCGACGATTGGTCGTTGTTTGATGCCAAGCTAACCGCGATCCGACGGATGGGCGACGCCATGACGCCGTCTTGCGCTTGACCCGACCACGGGGCCATGGTGTGGCGCGCAAAGTTCCTCCCGAGGTGATCGTTTGACCGACAGGCTGATTTCGACCGAACCGGCGACTGGCGATGAAGTGTGGTCTGGCGAGATCGGCGATGCGCAGGCCGAGGTCGCGGCGGCGCGCGCGGCCTGGCCCGAATGGGCGGCGCACAGCGTGTCATATCGCATCGAGGCGATGCGCCGCTTCGCCAATGAAGTGCGGGCGCGCGAGCAGGATTTTGCCGATTTGATCAGCCGCGAGACCGGCAAGCCTTATTGGGAAGCCCGAACCGAAGTGGCGGCGGTAATCAAGAAGGTCGAGATTTCCGCCGTCGCCTATCTTGAGCGGACGCCGATGCGCAAGCTCGAGGCGGGGCTCGGCAGCAAGGTCGCGGTGCGCCACAAGCCGCACGGCGTGCTGGCGGTGCTGGGGCCGTACAACTTCCCGGCCCACCTCCCCAACGGCCACATCGTCCCGGCACTGATCGCCGGCAATGCGGTGGTGTTCAAACCGTCGGAAAAAACCCCGGCGACGGGCGTGTTCCTGGTCAATTGCTTTCACGCTGCTGGGGTGCCCGAGGGCGTGGTGCGGGTGCTGATCGGCGGGCCCGAAGAGGGCAAGGCACTAGCCGGACAGGCCGGGATCGACGGCTTATTGTTCACCGGATCGGCGCGCGCCGGCATGTCGCTCCACCGCCAATTCGCCGACGCACCGCACAAGATGCTGGCGCTCGAGCTGGGCGGTAACAATCCTTTGGTGGTGTGGCAGGCGCCGGATATCGAGGCGGCGGCAATGATCGCGGTGCAATCTGCCTATCTCTCAGCCGGTCAGCGTTGCACCGCAGCACGGCGGCTGATCGTCGAGGATGGCGCCGAAGGCCCGCTGGTCGAGGCGATTACCAAGCTGATTGACCGGATCATCGTCGATCACCCGCACGCCGATCCGCAGCCGTTCATGGGGCCGGTGATCGACCTCGCCGCCGCCGACCATTTGCAGTCGCAATGGATGCAATTGATGATCAAGGGCGGCAAGCCGATTCGCCGCCTTGACCGCCCGCACGAGGAGCGGGCCTACCTCACCCCGGCGCTGATCGATGTCACCGACGCCAGCGAGCGACCCGACGAGGAGATGTTCGGGCCGGTGCTGCAGATGATCCGGGTCAAGGATTTCGACGCCGCGATCGATGAAGCCAACAATACCCGCTTCGGGCTCGCCGCGAGCCTGGTCGGGGGGACACCCGCGATGTACGACAAGTTCTGGGCCAATGTCCGCGCCGGCGTGATCAATTGGAACAAGCCGACCAACGGCGCGCCGTCCAACGCCCCGTTCGGCGGGATCGGGCTGAGTGGCAATCACCGCCCGAGCGCCTTCTACGCGGCCGATTATTGCGCTTATCCGGTGACCAGCAGTGAGAGTGAACTGGCCCGCGCCGCGATTTCCGAAGGGCTTCGCGACGCCTACGTGCCGGTCGACGGCTAGGCCCTAGTTGGCGCTGCCGCCCGCCAGCGACACGCTCGATGTGGTCGACATGCCGCCCGCCATCGCGCCGGGCCGATCCCATCCGTAACGATCCTCGAACGAGGCCATGCCGGTCGCGGACGGCACCATCGTCAGATAGGTGACGTAAACCGGAACGCCGCGGGGCAGCGAGACATGCTGTTCCGGATCGCTGCCCACTGCCGCGACGTCGCGACCGAACAACCAATTGGCCAGGCGACGATAATCCTCGACCCGGATGCAGCCGTTGCTCTTCGCCCGGTTGGCCAGGGCAAAATATTCCTTCGTCGGTGTATCATGAAGATAAATTCCCTCCCGGTTGGGGAACGGAAATTTCATCTTTCCCATCGAATTGAGGCCATTCGGCCTCTGGCGCAATTTCACATGCGCGGTTCCAGCGACAACCGCCTTCCAGTCGACGGACGATGCGGGCAGGATTTGCGGGTGTTCGCTAAAATCTGAAATGACCTCGTAACCGCGCGACTTCAGATAAGCTTCGCCCTGCTTGACGATTGCCGGTGCGACGGTCTTGCGGATCAGATGATCGGGCACGTGCCAATAGGGATTGGCAATCGCGTAATGCATCGTGCTGGCAATGATCGGGGTCGGCAGCCCGAGCTTTACCGCATCCCCGACGACAACCTTCATCGAGCCGACCGGCTGGCCACCCTCATACATATGCAACCGTTGTTCAGCCGAATTGACGAGGATATATTTGCCGCTTCCCGGAAGGATCCGCGCCCGCTCGAGGTTGAGCAGCACCTTGTCCGAGGCGCGGCCGCCGTTGGCGGTCGCTTCGGCAATCGCGACGTCGCGTAAGGCAGCGTAATATTGATTGACCGACGACACCGACAGCAGATGCGAGGCGAGCGATGGCGCTGCTTCGGCCAGGGCCAGGGTGCGGTCGAGATGCGGCGCTGCTTGCGTGAGCGAAGGGTCGCCATAGATGACATTGTTCGACGGGCGTTTGACGGTCTGGACATAATCGGCCCAGGCAG
This sequence comes from Sphingomicrobium sp., assembly GCA_039914575.1. Classification (GTDB taxonomy): domain Bacteria; phylum Pseudomonadota; class Alphaproteobacteria; order Sphingomonadales; family Sphingomonadaceae; genus Sphingomicrobium. The sequence goes on along the minus strand of JBDSOV010000080.1, from coordinate 1,136 downwards.
CCGACAGCGCCAGCTCGGCGGCCTTGACCAGCATCGGATCATTGGCAGAGCGGGCGCGCTGGACTGCTGCCTCGACACTGGCCGCAGCGGCCGGGCCATTGGCCATGCCGTCGATCGGGGCGCGGCGGAGAATGGTCAGCAACTGGGCGATCGCGGCGTCGCCGCCCTTCGCGCCAAACCAGATCGCCGGATATTGGCGCCGCTCGTAATAATAACGAACGTTGATGCCGTTGGCCGACGCCGGGAGCGCCACCTGCGGTGCTGGCGGCGCGACCGGGGCCGGTTTTTTCTTCGCCTCGGCCGGGGCCGAAGCGATCAGGGTGGCGGCAATCGCCATCAGTAAAGTAGCCCGCAAACGCATTATCGTCCCCTAAAGCCCGGCAGTGAAACTGGAAGCGCCGATATTGCCGGAATCCGCCAAGCGCTTCAATCCCTTGTCGCCCAACCGCCGCTTAGCGTGGCCAGGCCGACACGGGCGGATAGCTTTTGTGACCTGAATGCCACCGAAACGCGATCGGCCGGCCGACGCGAGCGATCGCAGATGCAAATGAGGGCGCCGGCGGGGGAACCTACCAGCGCCCTCATCCGCCCCCCGCGCCTGACCCGCCGCGAAAGCGGGCCGGCGGCCCTAGCTTCGCAGCTCGGGCAGGAAGCTGTCGTCAGCGAGATCGCTGAATTTGGTAATGCGGCTGTCGAATTTCATCTTGACCTTGCCGGTCGCGCCATGGCGCTGCTTGGCGATGAGCAGCTCGGCGGTGCCGTAGACTCGCTCCATATCGCGCTGCCACTGTTCGTAGGCTTCGAAGATTTTGGCATCATCGCCATCCATCGGCCGTTTAGGTTCGCGTGAGGCAACATAATAGTCTTCGCGGTAAATGAACATAACGATATCGGCGTCTTGCTCGATCGAGCCGGATTCGCGCAGATCGGACAATTGCGGGCGCTTGTCCTCGCGCTGCTCGACCGCACGGCTGAGCTGCGACAACGCCAGCACCGGAACGTCGAGTTTCTTGGCCAATTGCTTCAATCCGCGGCTGATTTCGGAAATTTCCTGGACACGATTGTCGCTCGATCCCTTGCCCGACCCCTGAAGCAACTGGAGGTAATCGATCACCACCATGCCGATCCCCTTCTGG
>JBDSOV010000124.1:0-8979 GCA_039914575.1 Sphingomicrobium sp. | reverse complement strand
CCTGCCGCCGGATAAACCGCCCCCGAGGTTCCGATCGACACGAACAGGTCGGCGTGCATCAGCGCTGCCTCGATCCGCTCCATCTCGTACGGCATCTCCCCGAACCACACGATGTCGGGGCGAATCTGGCCGGGGATCTCGCACGTCGGGCAGCGCGAGAAGCTGTCCATCGGCCCGTCCCACGGGAAGCGGTTATAGCAGGCGAGGCACAGGCCGCTCGTGAGTTCCCCATGCATGTGCAGCAACCGGTTCGCCCCCGCCCTCTCGTGCAGATCGTCGACATTCTGGGTGACGATCAGCAATTCCCCTCCCCACTCCGCGTCCAGCCGGGCCAGCGCGACATGCGCCGCATTGGGCGCCACCTCCCCCAGTCGCGACCGACGCGCGTCGTAGAAATGATGCACAAGGGCCGGATCGCGCGCAAAGGCCTCGGGAGTCGCGACATCCTCCACCCGATGCCCCTCCCACAGCCCGTCCGCGGCGCGAAACGTCGCCAGCCCGCTTTCCGCACTAATCCCCGCGCCGGTCAGAATGACAATTTTGCTGTTGGGATTCATCACCGGCCCTTGTCGTAGAATTGCAATGCAAAGGAAACGTTCGCGATATTGACAGTTCTGTCAGCGATCACCACTTAAAGACATGGCCGCGCTCACTTTTCATCACCCGATCGGGATCCTTCCCGCGGACATCGACCATATGGGTCATGTCAACAATAGCGTGTATCTGAAATGGGTGCAGGAAGCGGTGATCCGCTATTGGGAGAGCCTTGCCCCGCCCGAAGCGGTCGCGCGCCACCTGTGGGTCGCGCTCAGCCACGAGATCAATTACCGCCGTCCGACCTTCCTCGACGATATTATTGTTGCCGATGTGATCGCGGAAAAGGTCGAAGGCGCCAAAGCCTTGTTCACCACCGTCATCAAGCGCGGTGAGACCGTGCTGGCCGAGGTCAAGTCGAGCTGGTGCTGTCTCGACGCCGTCACCCACCGCCCCGCCCGCCTCGCCCGCGACATCGCCGCGCGGTTCCTGCCCGACGCCTGATTATGCTATGCAATGGCGATGCGTAGTCGCCGTCGCCCAACTTCCGATGACATTTGGGAGCATCTGTGGGAACGGATCCACAGCCAGATCGGCCTCGCAGGCGGGCTCAAGCGCGACGGTCGGCGCTCACCGCCCGAACTCGATGGCGTGCCCGTCGACCCCAATCGCCCGAACAGCCTGTCCGGCGGCGCAGCGGCCCCGCTCGACTATGATGACTGATGGCTGACTATTGCGCGCTGCCTAGTTGATTGCCGCTGCGCGCTGCGCCATCACGCTGGCCATGCGCACCGACCTGCAACCGCTCCGCCTTACGCTCTATGCCCCCAAGGGACGGATGGGGCGGGCCATCGCCGCCGCGGTCGAACCGGCGGGTGATGTCACGATCGACCCCGATCATGGCGACGTGCTGATCGATTTCTCCTCCCCCGACGGGCTTCGCTCGAGCCTCGACCAAGCAGTGAGCGCTGCGATCCCGATCCTGGTCGGGACCACCGGGCTGACCGAAGGCCATTACGACCTGATCGCCGAGGCCGCCGAAGTCGTTCCCGTTCTCGTTGCGCCCAACACGTCGATCGGCGTCGCCGTTCTGGCCGACCTGGTCGAGCGCGCCGCGCGCGTGCTTGGGCCCGACGACTGGGATGTCGAGATCGTCGAGATCCACCACAACAAGAAGAAGGACGCGCCCAGCGGCACCGCGCTGTTCCTGGGCAAATCGGTCGAGGAAGGCCGCGGCTTCAATGCCGAGGAGGAGATCGGCCGCTGCGGCACCGGTCCGGTCCGCGAATCCGGCCAGATCGGCTATGCCGCGGTTCGTGGCGGCACGGTGGCCGGCGACCATGACGTCCTGTTCCTCGGCCGTGACGAGCGGATCATCCTCTCCCACCGGGCCGAGAATCGCGCCATCTTCGCCCGCGGCGCGCTAACCGCCGCCCGCTTCCTCTATGGAAAAGCCCCCGGTCTCTACACCATGCGGGACGTGATCGAGGCGGCATGACGGCGCACCAATGTCCGCTTGTCCCGAGCATCGTCGAGGGACGTTCTTGCCGCGCGAGACGTGTCTCGACCAAGCTCGACACAAACGGACGATGAAGAAAGCCGACGCGTTCGAATTCTACCGCCGTTTGGCAGAGGCCGATCCGTCGCCCCAGACCGAGCTTAATTATGTGAACCCCTACACCTTGCTGGTCGCGGTCGCCTTGTCCGCACAGGCGACCGATCTCGGGGTCAACAAGGCGACGCGCCGCTTGTTCTCGCACGTCACCACTCCGCAAGCGATGCTCGACCTCGGCGAAGAGGCGCTCAAGGACCACATCAAGACGATCGGCCTGTTCAACACCAAGGCCAAAAATGTCATCGCCGCCGCGCGCATCCTGGTCGATCATCACAAAGGCGAGGTGCCGACCGACCGCACCGCCCTCGAAACGCTCCCCGGGGTCGGCCGCAAGACTGCCAATGTCGTGCTCAACGTCGCGTTCGGCGAGCCGACCATCGCGGTCGACACCCACATCTTCCGGGTCGGCAACCGCACCGGCCTCGCCAGGGGCAAGACTCCGCTTGGCGTCGAACTCAAGCTCGAAAAGATCACCCCCGCGCCGTTCCTCAGCCACGCCCACCACTGGCTGATCCTCCACGGCCGCTACATCTGCAAGGCGCGCGCCCCTGAATGCTGGCGCTGCCCGGTGGTCGATTTGTGCGCGTATAAGCCGAAGACTCCAGAACCTAAGACCAGGCGCGCTCTAACCGCTGGCTGAGCCCGGTGAGCAGCTCATATTGCGACAGGCCTGACGCCTCCGCTCCTTTAGGCAAGGCATAGTCCATCGTCACCCAGTCGCCCTCGCTTAAGCCCTGCACGGCGGAGCAATCGACCGCCACCAAATCCATCGACACCCGCCCGATCAACGGCAGCAGCGCATCCCCGGCGCTCGCCCCGCCCTTGCCGGCAAAGCAGCGCAAATAACCGTCGGCGTAACCAATGTTCAAAATCGCTGCCTCGGTATCGCGTTCCGCCGTCCATGTCGCGCCATAGCCGATGGTTTCGCCCGCCTTGATCGTCCGCCGCTGCACCACCTCGGCTTCTGGGAACGCCACTTGCGCAATATGCCCCACCGCCTCCGTGCGCGGCACGCCGCCGTAGAGCGCCAGCCCCGGCCGCACGAGATCGAACCCATAGTCCGGACCAAGGCAGATCCCCGCACTATTCGCCAAACTCGTCCGCCGCGCCGGCACCGCGTCGCACACACTTCGAAACCGCTCGAGCTGGAGCTGGTTCATCGCCGCATCCTCGTCGGCGCACGCAAGGTGGCTCATTAGCGTATCGATCGCGAGGCCGTCCGCAAGATGCACCTCGTCCATCCTCAGCCCGAGCCGGTTCATCCCGGTATCGACCATCAGGTCGCACGGCCGATGCGGTGCAATCTGCTTCCACCGCGCAACCTGGCCCGGCGTGTTGAGCACCGGCCGCGCATCGCTCGCCAGCGCCGCCGCGCCATCGTCCGGCCCGACCCCATGCAACACGCTCAGCGCCGCGCCGCAAGGCTGCGGACCAAGCGCCTCGGCCTCAGCCCAGCTCGACACGAAAAAGTCGCGGCATCCCGCTTCACCTAGCAGCCGCACCACTGCCCGCGCGCCCAGCCCATAGCCATCCGCCTTGACCGCCGCTCCGGCGGGCGTCCCGCTCACCCTTTGCAGCCAGCGCCAGTTGGCGACCAGCGCGGCGGAGGAGAGACGGAGGCGGAGCGCGTGGTGCATCATCCCTGCCTAGCCAGCACCTTATTCCGCGTCGAGCGCCGCTTTCGCTTTCTCCCACTCCCGCCCGTCGAAAAACTCGATCGCCAGCTCGGGCCGGTCGTCGAGGCAAAACGCGTTGATGCTCCACGCTGCAGGGTGGCTGCGCGGCTGGTAGAAGCTCTTCACCCCGCACAATGAGCAGAACAGATGCTCCGCCGCGCCTGATCCGAAGCGATAGCCGGTCAGCTCGTCCGCGCCGCTTTCCAGCGTGAAATCGCCATGCGGCACAATGATGTGGACGAACCCGGTCATCGCGCAGATTGAGCAATTGCAATCCAGCGCCGGCACCGGCGGATCGGGCAGCTGCACGGTGAACCGAACTGCCTTGCAATGACATCCCCCTTGCGCCCCGATCATTTCGCTTTTGACCTCCGTGACCCTGGTGCATAGTCGGTTAGGGTCACGAAGGTAGAGTTTCCGCGTCATGGGGGCAATTGGACACGACGGGCTGGCGGTTCCAGGCAAGGTCGACCTTGCCCATGAACCCCCGTTCACGCTCGGCTCTATCACGATCCATCCCGGAACGCGGCAGGTCGTCGGCGTCGACAGCCAGCAATCGGTCGAACCGCGCGTGATGCAGGTGCTGGTCGCCCTGGTCCGCGCCAAAGGTGCGATTGTCACCCGCGACGAGTTGACGGCCTGGTGCTGGGATGGACGAATTGTCGGCGAAGACGCGATCAATCGCACCTTGTCGCGGATCCGCCAGATCGCCGCCGGAATCGGCGAGCAATCGTTCAGGGTCGAGACGATTGCCAAGGTCGGTTATCGGCTGATCGTCGATGGTGCCGATGCAACGACGTCGCTGCCGACTCCGGCCGCGTTGCCCGATGGCACGGAACCTTCGGCAGGCATCAATCGGCGCCAATGGGGTGTCGGCGCCGTCGCCGCCGGCGTCGCCGCGCTGGGTGGAATTGCCGGCTGGAATCTATTCGGCCGCCGCCCGGATCCGCACGCTGTCGAGCTCGTTGCGCGCGGCGCACAGATTCTTCGCGACGAAATGCCCGACAGCAATCAACAGGGCATCGGCTTTTTAGTTGAAGCCACCAAGATTGATCCCGACAATTCTGACGCCTGGGGGTTGCTCGCGCTCGCCTGGCGCAACGCCGCAGAACATAGTCCTCCCAGCCAAACCGCCAGCGCCGTCGCTTCCTGTGAAGCCGCCGCCCGCCGCGCGCTGGCGCTCGATCCGAACCAGGGGAATGCCCTTTCCGCGCTTGCCAAACTGAGGCCAATTTTCGGCGACTGGCTGGGGGCCGAGCGGCGTTTCAAGGCGGTGCTGGCGATTGCACCTGACAATAGCGCGACGATCAGCGCGCTCGGCACGCTTTTGCAATCCGTCGGCAGGGTGAGCGAATCGTCAATACATTCGGCGCGCGCCGCTGAGATCGATCCCCTGTCACCGATTTATCAGTTTCGTCGAACCTATGGTTTGTGGTGTACGGGCCGACTGGGCGAGGCCGACCGCACGATCGATCGCGCACTCCAGCTGTGGCCGCGCCATCCCGCCGTCTGGAGCACGCGCGCGCTTATCTATGCGCTCACCGATCGCCCCCGTGCCGCACTAGCAATGATAAATGATCGAGAGGGTCGTCCATTCGGCATGTCGGAGCGCGCCGTCGATTTTTGGCGGGGGCCCCTCAAGGCCCTTGAGACGGGCGCGTCAGCCGACGTCGCGGCCGCAATGATCTCGAGTCTCGCAGTCGTCGCCCGGAGCCCAGGCACTGCGGTCTCTGGCATCTGTTTCGCCAGCAAGCTCGGCGATCTCGATTCGGCGTTCGCGATGGCTGACGCTTATCTTTTACGGCGAGGGCCACTGGTCGGCGGGCTGCTACGCAGCGGACCGGACCAACTCGCGGTCACTGACCAGCGCTGGCGTATGACGATGATGCTGTTTATCCCGGCCACTGCCCAGATGCGCGCGGATGCGCGTTTCCTGACACTTTGTCGCGAGATGGGCATGGCGGATTATTGGCGCGCCAGAGGAACCCGGCCAGACTTCCTTTTACAGCGGAGCTGACGCCTTTTCCGACCGTCTCCCCGTTTGCGAAGCTGAATTGGCGCGTCGCCGGTTTCATTCCGGCTCACCGGCGACGCTGAGCGCAAAAAAGGGGCGGCGCCGTGAGGCGCCGCCCAGTCGTGCGACGGCGAATGGGGTCAGCGTGCAGCTAGAATGATGTCCTGTCCGCGACTGGCCTGCTCGACCAGCCGGTCGCGATTGGCCGCGACGCCAGCGCTGGTTTCGTTGCGGCAGCGGCGGATGTCGTTGCGGCCGCCGAGGTCGACGTTCGAGGTCTCGCCGCACGCCTCAACCACGGCAATCGCGATCCGGTGGTCGAGAATGCGCTGCCCGGTGGCGCTGCCGAGATTGAGGTCGGCAGTGCGGACAACAATTCGGTTGTCGGCGGATGGGGCGGACTGGGCCAGCGCCGGCGTGGCGGCGAAGGCGAACAGCATCAGGGTCAGGGTGCGCAAGGTCTTCATGGTCGATCTCCCGTTGGATGGTCGACCCTCTAATTAGTCTCATTTTGCTACTTACGTGAGCAACGAGTTTGCGCTATCGTTCTGCAACTATGCAGAATGCCTCCATCAACTGGAACGATTTGCGCTACTTCCTCGCTGTCGCCGATCATGGCAGCACTCTCGCCGCCGGCCGCGCGCTCCGGGTCAGCCAGACCACAGTCGCCCGCCGCATCTCAGCACTTGAGGAAGTGGTCGGCCTTTCGTTGTTCGACCGGCGTCAGGCAGGCTACGCCTTGACCCCGACCGGCGCGGCGCTGCTCGACCGGGCGCGAATGGTGGAGGTGACGACAAGCGGTTTCGCCGAGGCGGCGGCGGCCGAGGCGCGTGACGTCAGCGGCACCGTTCGCCTGACGACCGAGGACATCTTCGCGGTCACCCTGCTGACGCCGATGTTGCTCGAGCTTCACGACCTCCATCCGGATATCCGCATCGACATCGACGCGGTCCAGGCGATCCGAGACCTGGGCGCCGGGGAAGCCGATATCGCCCTTCGCGCCACGGTGAAGACGCAGTCCGCCGGGACCGTGGGCCGCCGCCTGTGCCGCGACGACTGGACGCTCTATTGCAGTCGTGATTATGCCGCCAAGCATGGCATCCCGCGCAGCCGCGATCAATTGAAGCAGCACCCCCTGATTGGCGGCGGCGGCGGCAATTTGTGGCGTGCATATTCGGCCTGGATCCAGGAATTGGGGTTGGAGGAGCAAGTGGCAATGCACCAGGGCTCGTCGGCGGGCTTATTGTCGTCGATCCGATCGGGGTTCGGTTTGGCGGTACTGCCGTGCATCGTCGGCGACGGCGAGCCCGACTTGGTCCGCTGCCTGCCGCCGCGCGACGACACCGACCGTTCCTTATGGCTGATGACCCACGACCGCGTCCGCCACATCCCCCGTGTCCGGATCGTCGCCGACTTCCTCTACGAGCGACTGAAGGCGAAGGTCAGCGAACTCAATCTCGCGGCCTGATCGATCGGATCACTGAACTCGCTTCGCGAATTGCGCCCATTGGCCAGGATTGAGGATCATCTCGGTCGGGCGACCGCGAACGAATGTAAATCGGACACGGTCATTGCGCGGGCCTGCGATCAGAAAATCTCCAGCGCCCACCGGCACCAGGGCATTTCCGCTCCCTAAGAAGAACAGGCCGCCCATTCCAGCCAAGCTGGTGCGAAGCCGATCCCCGTCACGTCTCACCGTAATGCGTGCGCCGGAAGGAAATTCATAGGTGCCGACCAGTTTGTCGAAGTCCGAAAGCGGGAGTTGGACCGGCGTCATGGGCAGCACGGCATCTTGCGGCGGCACGCTCGCCAGGATCGCATCCCACGCCACCTCCGAAGCAATCGTGCTCAGGTCGATCGCCGGTAGGGCTGAATTTTCCACTTCCTGAGTCGTCACCGCAAACAGCACATCGCCATCGTCGATCGTGCTGTACGGCTGAATACCCCGCGCCATTGAGCTATGCACCTGGACCGCCAGCCGCTGAAGCTCGCGCACCTCAAGTTTCTGGTTGGTGACGACTAGCGTAACCGTCGTGTTGTTTGAGAGACTGGTCTCGCCCCCACTGACATCGCCCGCCACAGTGCCAGCGCGAAGCTGGGGATGGCGGCGCTTCAGTGCTTCCTCGATGGTACCGCAATCCTTGTGCGCCGGAGCGTAGGAGCATCGCACGAGCCGGCCTTGCCGGTCGACCACCGCGCCAAGGGCATTGACCACGGTAAATACCGCAACCTTTGTCGCCCCTATTTGACGAAAAGCGCCACCTTGACCGGAATGCGCCCAGCCTGCCCGCGCAGCGCCATCGTCCGCGAAGTAAAAACCCTGCATCGCCGACCGGCCCGCCCCACGTGGGCCCAGTAAAAATCTCCCCTCGACCGCCGCGCCGAGAGCCGCTTTTCCAAGCGCTTCATCGGGTGTTACCGTCGACAGGCGACGGCCGGAAATGTCGTAAATGATCGCGCCCGGAAAGACCGGGGGAGTTCGCCATTGCCCGTCTCGCACGATTTTGGGCTTGAGCGCAGCCGCTGCTCCAGTCGCGGCGGCAAGCCCATAGGCCGACCCTCCCGAGAAAACGATACCATCAATCCAGCGGTCGCGACGCCCCAGGCGCAGCGAATCGGTGAAAATCGTGCCCGGCGCGCCGCCGCGCACATCGACCACGCCCATCACCTTTTCGGGAAAATGGAACACTGTCGTTCCGGTCGGCCCGTCATCATATTCAGCGACGCCGATGCGCAATCCAGAAAAATCGAACATCAGCGCCGGTCCGCTAAACTCGACACGCGGCGGCAGTTTCGAATTCTGGGCCAAGGCTCCCGTTGCCGTTGCTCCGATGAGAAACGCTCCGAAAATTCCGTGCACCAGGTCTTTCGCCATGACGCTCGCCCCCTAAGTCACTTCTGCCCTATTCCACCGTCACTGATTTCGCCAGATTGCGCGGCTGGTCGACATCTGTGCCCTTGAGCACCGCCACGTGATAGGCCAGCAATTGCACCGGCACCGCATACACCAATGGCGCGATCAGCGGATGGACTTCGGGCATTTCGATCGTCGCCATGCACCCCTCGCCCGCCTCGGCAATGCCCTTGGCGTCGCTGATCAGGACGATCTTGCCGCCCCGCGCGCGCACCTCCTGCATGTT
>JBDSOV010000113.1:0-3108 GCA_039914575.1 Sphingomicrobium sp. | reverse complement strand
CCACGTGCGTCGACCAAAGCGCTGATCCCGTTGGGGGTCGATCGGATCACCGGAATGCCCTCCTCGGCGGCGCGCATCCGCGCCTGGGCGAGATGCTGCGGCGGACCCCAGCGGCCGAACCACGCATCGTTCGACGGGTTGAAGATGAAATCGGGCCGGTTGTCGCGATCGACCACATCGCCCGAGAAGATGATCTCGTAGCAAAGCTGGAACCCGGCCGTGCCCCAGCCTTCGGGCAGGGTCAGGCTTAGCGGGCCGGGGCCGGGGTCGAAATCGCCATCGCCGGGGGCGAGCCGCGACAGGCCGATCGCCGACAGGATCGGACGCATCGGCAGATATTCGCCATAGGGCACGAGGTGGGCCTTGTCGTAGCGCCCGATGAACCGCCCGCCGGGGCCGAGCACAAACACGCTGTTTGCGGCGCTACTGGCGCGGCTGCCGTCCTTCGAGCGAATCGCGATCCCGCCGGTCAGCAGCACGTCGCGGTCGGTCACCGCCTGGGTCGCCTCGTCGCGTTCAATGTGGACGAAATTCGCCGCAGCGGGACGATTGTCGGACAAGGGCTGGGTCAGCGCCGCCTCGGGCCAGAAGATCAGTTCCTGCCGCGCCTCGCGCGGGCGAGTGAGCTGGTTGAGCCGCTGCGCCGCGATATCCTCAAAGCCCGGATCCCATTTAACGTCTTGGCCGATATTGGGCTGGACGATGCGGATCGGGCGCGGCTCGCCACGCGGCTGGAGCGCAGGGGCGGGGAGGAAGGTGAAAGCCAGGACGCTGGCGGCAACCCAGGCCGCAGACTTGAAACTGCGCCGCCACGCCAGCCACAGCGCGCCGCCACTAAGCACCGTCAAGGCGCTCAGGCCATAGGTGCCGATCCATCGGCTCGCGCCAAGCAACTGTGAATCGACCAATGCCGCGCCGACCGGATTCCACGCGAAGCCGGTGAACATCGTCGCGCGGAGCCATTCGGTGATCGCCCATGTACCCGCCAAGGCCAGCACCAGCGCGATTGGCTTGTCCTTGCCGAACCGCCACGCGAGGCCCGCCGCGAACATCGGGTAGACGGCGAGGTAGAGCGACAAAGCGACCACCGCGATCCATCCGAGCCACGCCGGCATTGCCGCCTGGAATGTGAAAGCAGTCGCGATCCAGTTCAGTCCGACCGCGAACTGGCCCAGCCCGAACAGCCAGCCGAGCAGCAACGACCGGCGCAAGCCCGGCGCGCGGGCGATCAGCTCGCACATTACAGCGAAGGCGAGGGGCATTAGCACCCACAAGCCGAATGGCTGGAAGGCGAAAGCGGAAATTATGCCCAGAACGAGCGCGATGAGCGGATTCATGTCGCGTCGCTAGCGGCTGGCGACCTTGTGGGGAAGCGCCGCCGCGCTCATCCGCCATATCTTGCCACCGACATCATCGGCGACCAGCAGGCTGCCGTCCTTGCCGATCTGCACCCCGACCGGTCGGCCATGGGCTTTGTCGCCGACCCGGAAACCGTCGAGAATGACGATCGGCTTCGCGCCGGTCGGCATCGCCCCGGCGAAGGGCACAAACACCACTTGGTAGCCGCTGGCCGGCTTGCGGTTCCATGATCCGTGAAGGCCGACGAAGGCGCCGGTGGCGAATGCGTCGCCAAGCTTTTGCCCGGTCGAAAAGGTCAGCCCGAGCGGTGCGACGTGGGGGCCGAGCGCATAATCGGGGGCGATCGCTTTCGCCACCATGTCGGGCCGCGGCGGCTTGAGGCGGGCGTCGACGTGATTGCCATAATAGCTCCACGGCCAGCCGTAGAAACCGCCTTGCCGGACCGAAGTGAGGTAATCGGGAACGAGGTCATTGCCGAGCTCGTCGCGTTCGTTGACTACCGTCCACAGTACCCCGCTCGATGGGTTGAACGCGATCCCGACCGGGTTGCGCAGCCCGCCGGCGAGGATCGCATAGGCGCCATTGGTCGGGTCGATCTTCCACACCGCGGCGCGGCCCTTTTCCATCTCCAGGCCATTCTCGCCGGCATTGCTGTTCGATCCGATGCCGACATAGAGGAAGCGGCCGTCGGGCGAGGCAACCAGCGACTTGGTCCAGTGATGGTTATAGCCCGACGGAAGCTCGGTCACGAGCCGCGGCCCGGCGGTGATCGTCGACTGGCCGGCGGTGAACGGGAAGGCGACCAAAGCATTGGCGTTGGCGACGAACAATTCGCCGCCGATCACCGCCATCCCGAACGGCGACATGAGGTCGTGGTCAAGCAGCACCGACTTGGCCTCGGCCACGCCGTCGCCGTCGGCATCGCGCAGCAGCATGATCCGGTTGGGACTGCCCTTGCCCGAGCCGGCTTTCTTCATCAGCCAGCCCTGGATCGTGCCCTTGATCGATCCGCCAGTCTTGTCGGTGCCGGGGCTGTCGCTTTCAGCCACCAGCACATCGCCGTTGGTGAGGGTCAACAGCCAGCGCGGATGGTCGAGCCCGCCGGCGAACTCATTGACCTTCAGCCCGTTGGCCGCGACCGGCATCTTGCCCGCGGGCCAGCCGCTCGCGGTCGCGACATTGACCGTCGGGAGAGTTGTTTGGCGAGGAGCGCCGATCGCCGGGCTCGGGCCCTGGGTCTCGGCGACGTCGTGGGTCGAGGTCGAGCCGCAGGCGGCGAGCAAGAAGGTCAGGATCAAAGGAGACATTCGCATGGCGGTGCAACGAAGCAAACGCGCGAAGGATGCCTGTGGCTGGGTCAGCCCTTGGTGTCGGGGGCGTGGAGCCGGACTCGCAAGATCCGCCTGGTGTCCGAATCGAGTGCTTCGAGTCGCCATCCGCTGGGGTGGATGACGCATTCGCCCTGTACCGGAATGTGCCCCGCGAGCAGAAATACCAGCCCGCCCAGAGTATCGACCTCGTCTTCCGCCGAAATCAGCCGCGGATCGACCGCGAGAGCCAGCTCGTCGAGCTCGATCCGCGCGTCGGCTTCCCACACGCCGTCCTCGAGCATCACCAGGCTGCTAATCTCTTCCTCGTCATGCTCATCCTCGATATCCCCGACGATTTCCTCGACCACATCTTCGATCGTCACCAATCCTTCGGTGCCGCCAAATTCGTCGACGATGATCGCCAGATGCATTCGCCCGG
>JBDSOV010000058.1:0-3628 GCA_039914575.1 Sphingomicrobium sp. | reverse complement strand
ATAGGCGCTGATATCAGCGGCCGGCTGGTCGATCCCCGGATTCGTGGCTCGATCCGTACCGCCGGCGCGCGGATCGAAAGCGCGGTGACCGGGATGGTCATTCAGAATGTCGCAGCCAGCGGTCGCTTCGGCGGATCACGATTGGTGCTCGACCGGATCGCTGGTCAGACCCCGGCGGGCGGCACCGTCGCCGGCGCGGGCTCGGTCGATTTCTCCGGCGGGCGTCCGGCGCTCGACCTCAAGTTCAATGTGGTCCGCGCGCAATTGCTCGACCGCGACGATATCGCCGCCACCGTCACCGGCCCGCTTAGCATCCAGTCGAGCGGGCGCGGCGGGCGGATTTCGGGTGACCTCAAGCTCGACAGGGGCCGTTTCACGCTGGGCAAGGCGAGCGCCGCCGCGGGCGTTCCACGGCTGCAAGTGCGCCACGTCGGGCGCGATGCCGAGGATGTGATCACCATCGCCGACCTCACCCCGTGGACGCTCGATGTGAAGGTCGCGGGCGGCGATCTTACGGTGCGCGGGCTCGGGATCGACAGCCGCTGGACGACCGATCTCGCCATCTCCGGCAATGTCTCGGCGCCGCGCTTCAATGGTCGCGCCGACCTTATTCGCGGCAATTATGAATTCGCCGGGCGCGGGTTCCGTCTCGAGCGCGGGATCATCCGTTTCCGCGGCGAAAGCCCGCCCGATCCCCTGCTCGACATTCGCGCCGAGGCGCAGGTCCAGGGCTTGGACGCGGCGGTGACCGTGCGCGGCACCGGGTTGAAACCTGAAATCGCCTTCACCTCGGTACCGCAGTTGCCGCAGGACGAATTGCTGTCGCGGATCCTGTTCGGCACGTCGATCACCAATCTGTCGCCGCCCGAAGCGATCCAGCTCGCCTCGGCCATCGCTGCGCTGCAATCGGGCAATGGCAACCTCGACCCGATCAACGCCATCCGCCGTGCGGTCGGGCTCGATCGCCTGCGAATCCTCCCCGCCGATATCGCCACGGGGCAGAAGACCGCCATTTCGGCCGGCAAATATCTCGGTCGCAAACTCTATGTCGAAGTGATCACCGACGGGCAGGGCTATTCGGCCACGCGCGTCGAATATCAGGTCACCCGCTGGCTCTCGATTCTGTCGTCGATCTCGACCATCGGCCGGACCAGCGCCAACGTGCGGGTGTCGAAGGATTACTGAGGGGGAATAGATGCGGTTCAAGTTGCTCATGCTGTTCGCGCTCCCGGCAGTGGCCAACCCGGCCCAAGCGCGTCCCTGCAAGTGGACGAACGCCGACACGATGCAGGTCGATCGCGCTGTGCGCGCAATGTATGAAGCGCTTGGAGCAGACGACCGACCAGCGTTCCAAAGATCGGTTACACCCGCCTTCCTGGCGTTCGAGCTTGGGGGCCGCTGGAACGCCGATGAGTTGTTCAATACTATCCTCGACGCGCATCGGTCCGGGCGGGTGATCAACTGGTCGATCGGGCCGACGACAATCCGCGGCGACTGCAACCTGGCGTGGGCGGCGTGGGACAATGTCGGGTCATCCGGCGTTCCACCGACGATGATGCCGCGTCACTGGATGGAATCGGCGGTGCTTCATCGATCGGCAAGCGGCTGGCGTGTCGAATTTCTCCATTCGACGTCGCTTGCGCCGCCTGCGGCCAAATGATCCGGTTGCGTCCCTGGATTGCCGCGCTACGTTCTCAATGACGACAAAGGGGCAAGCATGAACAACTGGAATTTTCGCAAGGCCGTACTGACTCGCGAGGAGATGCCCGAGCATCATCGGCTGGCGAAGACGCTTGGCTGGCCGCATCTGGTAGCGCTCGGCGTCGGCGCGATTGTCGGTACCGGCATTTTGACACTGATCGGGGTCGGGGCGGGCAAGGCGGGGCCGGCGGTGATCCTGTCGTTCGCCATCGCTGGACTGATCTGTGCCTGCGCTGCTTTGGCTTATGCCGAAGTCGCGACGATGATCCCGGCGTCGGGCAGCGCTTACACATACTCCTATGTCGTGTTCGGCGAGCTGCTGGCCTGGATGATCGGGGTCGCGCTGATCCTCGAATATAGCCTGGTGGTCAGCGCGGTCGCGGTCGGCTGGTCGGGCTATGCGGCGGGGTTCCTGCAATCGGTCGGGATGGGATTGCCCGCGGCGCTGATCAACGGGCCCGAGCTTGGCGGGGTGATCAACCTGCCGGCGATTTTCATCATCGTCGTGGTGGCCGGTTTGCTCCTCGCCGGGACCCGTGAAAGCGCGACGCTCAACGCCATATTG
This sequence comes from Sphingomicrobium sp., assembly GCA_039914575.1. Classification (GTDB taxonomy): domain Bacteria; phylum Pseudomonadota; class Alphaproteobacteria; order Sphingomonadales; family Sphingomonadaceae; genus Sphingomicrobium. The sequence goes on along the minus strand of JBDSOV010000058.1, from coordinate 1,362 downwards.
GTGGTGATCAAACTGGCGGCTTTGGCGTTGTTCATTGCCGTCGCCTTGCCGGTGTTCGACGCGTCGCATTTCCAGCCGTTCATGCCCAACGGTTTCCCGCGCAGCGGGCCGCCGGGCAGCGAGGTCGGGGTGATGGCCGCGGCTGCGATCATCTTCTTCGCCTTCTACGGGTTCGACGCCATCGCCACCGCGGCGGAAGAAGCCAAGAACCCCGACCGCGATCTCGCCATCGGGATCGTTGGCTCGATGATCCTGTGCGTGATCATCTATATGGTGGTCGCGGCGGCGGCGATTGGCGCGGTCGTCACCACCCGCTTCGCCGACAGCCCCGAGCCGCTGGCGCTGATCCTGCGCGAGATCAACCAGGGATGGGCCGCGCGGATCCTCGGCGCGTCGGCGGTGATCGCCTTGCCGACCGTGATCCTCGCCTTCTTTTACGGGCAGAGCCGGATTTTCTTCACCGTGGCGAGGGACGGCCTGCTTCCTGCCAGTCTGGCTCGGGTGTCGAGCCGGGGAACGCCGGTGCGGATCACCATCTTCACCGCGATCATCGTGTCGATCATCGCCGGGCTGGTGCCGCTGGCCGATATTGCCGCCTTGGCCAATGCCGGGACCTTGGTTGCCTTCATCGCGGTGTGTGCGGCGATGCTCGTGCTTCGGGTGCGCGAGCCGAACCGGATTCGCAAATTCACCACGCCGCTGCCGTGGGTCATCGGTATCGGCGGAATCCTTGGCTGTCTCTACCTGTTCGTCAGCTTGCCGACCAAGACCCAAACGTTCTTCCTCGCGGCGCAAGGCATCGGGCTGATCCTGTACGTCATCTACGGCCACGGCGCGGCGGCCAAGGCGCGGGCGAAAGCCGGAGGCCCAACGAGTGCCTGACGCCAGGCGGCGGCTGACCAATATCGTTGGCGGGAGCGCGGGCAATCTGGTCGAATGGTTCGACTGGTACGTTTATTCGGCGTTCGCTCTCTATTTCGCGCCGGTATTCTTTCCCAAGGGCGACACCACAGCGCAATTATTGAACACTGCGGCGGTGTTCGCGGTCGGCTTTATCATGCGGCCGATCGGGGCGTGGGTGATGGGCATGTATGCCGACCGGCGCGGGCGCAAGGCGGGGCTGACATTGTCGGTGTCGCTGATGTGTCTGGGATCGCTGATGATCGCCTGCGCGCCGACCTATGCCAGCGCGGGCTTGCTCGCCCCGGCGGTGCTGATCGTCGCACGGATGATCCAGGGGCTGAGCCTTGGCGGCGAATATGGCTCGAGCGCGACCTATTTGTCGGAAATGGCGGGCAAGGAGCGGCGCGGTTTCTGGTCGAGCTTCCAATATGTCACGTTGATCGCCGGGCAATTGCTCGC
>JBDSOV010000274.1:0-2907 GCA_039914575.1 Sphingomicrobium sp. | reverse complement strand
CTCGAATATATCCTCAACAAGGCGCTAATCGCCAGTTCCGAAATCGGTCCCGATGGCGAAGTCCGGTTTAGCCGCCCGCCGGCCGACCAGCGCTTTCTCGAGCCTTATTCCGGGATTTATTTCCAGGTTTCCGGGACCGGGACCGATACCTTCCCCTCGCGATCGCTGTGGGACCGGCGGATGAGGGTCAATACCGCCCATAACGACATCGAACTGCACCGCTACGACAGCAGCGAATTTGACGGCGAGCCGCTGCGCATCGTCGAGCGCGACGTGATCCTACCCGGATCCGCGACCCGCTGGCGCTTTCAGGTAGCGCAATCGCGTGAAATCATCGACCGCCAAATCCGCGATTTGCGCGCGACCCTGGTGAGGAGTCTCGCCGCGCTTGGCCTTGGATTGCTGGTACTGACCGCGCTCCAAGCGAGCTTCGGGCTGTGGCCGCTCAGACGGGTGCGGAGCGAGGTGATCGCGATACGCACCGGCCGCCAGCGGCGCATCGCCGAGAATTTCCCGCGCGAAGTCTATCCGCTGGTCCACGAGATCAACGAATTGCTCGCGCATGGCGAGGAGCAGGCCGAGGAAGCACGGCGCCACGCCGGCAATCTCGCCCATGCGCTCAAGACCCCGCTGACGGTGATCACCAATGCCGCCACCGCGCAGGCGCCCGATCTGGCCGATACGGTATGCCGCGAGGCAACCACGATGCGGCGCCAGGTTGACCATCACCTCGCCCGCGCCCGCGCCATCGGCCGCCGCGCCTCGGCGCAAGCGCGCGCGACGGTGTGGGACAGTTTGGAAGCGGTCGAGCGCGCGGTGTCGCGGCTGTACCCCAAGGTGACCGTCGACATTGACGGCGACAAGATTGCCGAGGTGCGGATCGAGCGCCAGGACCTCGACGAAATGCTCGGCAATCTGATCGAGAATGCCGCAAAATATGGCGGTGGGCGGGTGTTCGTCACTGTCTCGCGCGCCAACGCTGAAGGAGCGACAGGCGCCGCCAAGAATGATTGGGTCGACATTGCGGTCGAGGATGATGGCCCCGGGATCCCCGAGGCCGAGTGGCAGGCGATTTTCGACCGCGGTGCCCGGCTAGACACCACCGGCAAGCCCGGAACCGGGCTCGGCCTCGCGATCGTCCGCGACGTTGCGCAGATTTACGGCGGCACCGTATCGCTCGGGACAAGCGAGGACCTTGGCGGGCTGGAGGCGACGCTGTCACTGCCCGCCGCGGGGTGAGCGATGCTGGCCAATCGCGCGTCGGGTCGCTAGGGCAGCCCGCGTGACCGCGACCCTCCACCATCTCGCCGAGCGCCCGGAATCCGGCCGACCGCCCAGCCTCGACCCCCTGGTCCAGCTGGTCGCCGCCGACATGCACGCGGTCAATGCCGTGATTCTCGACCGCATGCAGTCCAAGGTCGCGCTGATCCCCGAGCTGGCTGGTCACCTCATTGCCGGTGGCGGCAAGCGGATGCGGCCGATGCTGACACTGGCCAGCGCGGCATTGTGCGATTATCCCGGCACCCGCCATCACAAGCTCGCCGCCGCGGTCGAGTTCATCCATACCGCGACCCTGCTCCATGACGATGTCGTCGATGGCTCGGACATGCGCCGCGGCAAGACCGCCGCCAACCTCATCTGGGGCAATCCGGCAAGCGTCTTGGTCGGCGATTTCCTGTTTTCCCGCGCGTTCGAACTGATGGTCGAGGATGGCAGTTTGAAGGTGCTCAAAATCCTCAGCCACGCCAGCGCGGTGATCGCCGAAGGCGAGGTCGACCAACTGACCGCGCAGCGCCGGATCGACACCGACGAGGATCATTACCTCGCCATCATCGCGGCCAAGACCGCTGCCTTGTTCGCTGCCGCCTGCCGAATTGCGCCGGTCGTGGCCGAAGCCGGCGACGAGGCCGAGGCGGCGCTCGACAGCTTTGGCCGCAACCTCGGAATCGCCTTCCAGCTGGTCGACGATTCGATCGATTATTCGTCCGATGCGGCGACCATGGGCAAGGGCCAGGGCGACGACTTCCGCGACGGCAAGATGACGCTTCCAGTGATCCTCGCTTACGCCCGGGGCAGCGAGCGCGACCGCGCCTTTTGGGCCGCGGCGATGGCCGGGACACGGACCTCCGACGAAGATTTGGCCGAAGCGATCGGGCTGGTCGAAACGAGCGGCGCTTTGGCCGACACGATGGAACGCGCCCGGCTCTACGCCCGCCGCGCAATCGACGCACTCGCCCCCTTCCCCGCCGGCCGAGCCAAGGCGGCGATGGTCGAAGCGGCCGAATTTGCGGTGGCGCGAGCATATTGAATCTGGTCGCCCGGTTGGGAGTGCCAATGATGAAAGGCAGCGCATGAAACTCGGCATGATCGGACTTGGCCGGATGGGCGGCAACATGGCGCGGCGGCTGATCGCCGGCGGGCATGAAGTGGTCGCGTTCGATCGCGATGCCGCCGCAGTCGAGGAGGCGCGCGGGCATGGTGCGATTGGCGCGGCATCGCTGGCCGAAGTCGCTGAAAAGCTCGACAACCCCGCAATTTACTGGGTGATGCTGCCAGCGGGCGCGGTCACCGATTCGGTAATGCGCGACATCGCCGGCGTTGCACGGCCCGGCGACATCGTCATCGACGGCGGCAACAGTTTCTGGAAGCATGACCTCGAGCGCGCCAAATTTCTCGCCGAGAGGGAGATGCACTTCATCGACGTCGGTGTGTCGGGCGGGGTGTGGGGGCTAGATCGCGGCTATTGCATGATGATCGGCGGACCCAAGGAACAGGTCGACCTGCTCGACCCGATCTTCCACACTCTCGCCCCCGGGATCGGCACGGTCGAGCGGACCAGGCGGGCCAAGTCGGAGCATGAATGGAAGGCCGAGCATGGCTATGTCCATTGCGGCCCGGCGGGGTCCG
>JBDSOV010000106.1:0-2857 GCA_039914575.1 Sphingomicrobium sp. | reverse complement strand
CGATGCTTTCCGGCGTCCGGCTAATTCGAGCGTTCAGAAAAACCTCATGCAAGGCGACGGCGCCGAAGTTTCCGCCACCGGATCGCAGCATGCGACGTGCTTCGTTGGGGTCGCCATAGCGAAGATGGATTCGGAAGCGCGCGTCCAGCAGATTGCTGGCGCCCGGCCACAGATTCTCCGCCTTCCGCAATTCTTGCAACGCTGCTTCAGTCCGTCCGGCATAGGTCAGCGCGGTAATGTACGAATCGCGCGTCGCTTGAGACAACGGATCGACCTCGGCGGCGCGGCGCGCGTAATCGACCGCATCGTGTAAGCGGCCGACGGATCCCAACTCGCGCGCAAGCACGCCGAGAGCGACAGGATTATCGCTATTGCGCGCTACTGAGCGTTCGGCGAGTCCAACACGCCCGGCGAAATCGCGCGGTGGTCGCAATTGGATCTCGGCGAGAAATGCCTCCGCTAGCTGTGGGTTCAAACGCCGCGCGGCTGTAATGTCTTTGGTCAATTGCCCGCGCAGCGCCGCAACGTTGGCGCCGGGTCCGGGATCTGCCCCCGCTTCTACATATAGCAGCTTTGCCCAGGCGCCTTCGAACTTTGGGGCTTTTGAGGTGACCTCGCGAAAGACCGCGACGAGATTGCCTGGCTCGGCGGTATCCGCGAGTGTGGCGCAGCCGTTGAGGTAGAGCTTCAACGTCGCTTGATCGAGCTTGGTCGCTTCGGCCGACAACGCTTCGGACGCACATCTCACGACGAGCGCGGCAGCATAGGAGACCTGTTGTTTCAGGTCGGCTTGCCCGTCGGTGGGCTGGAGGAATTCGCGGGCCCAGAGAAGCGTTCCATCTTTTGGGCTGAGCAGCACCAGATTGGCGCGCACCTGATCGCCATTTGCCGATTCTCCAATCTTGAGTACGAGGTCGGCCCTTGATTGCTTATCCTGTGCGACCAATTGCAGTGCGTTGGGGTTGGCGGCCTGGAGGCTTCCAAGCTGGACGAACAGGTCGTTTGCCAGGGCAATCGCCGTGCTGCTCCGGTCGGCTGGAGCGACTGCAACGACTGGCAGCAAGGTGCGGCTATGCCAGGGCCGCCCCAGGAACAGCCCGGCAGTCACGAGGAGGGCAATGGCTGCCACGAAGACCAAAGGGCGAGGCTCTATCCGTGCCCGCTTCGGCCTTGGCGAGACGAGAGTTTCGGACTTGGAGCCCCGGTCGCCCAGCGCCTCGACCGCGTCGAGCATCGTCTGGAGCTGCCCGGCTTTTCCCCGGCCTCGCCAGCGCGACAGGTCGATCGTTTGATATTGCCTGAAGCCAAGCGGCGGTTCCGCGGTGTCGAGCTTGACTGGCACCAGCCGCCCGCTATCGCGCCCGGCCGCCGCCTCATCGCGCACCCAGGGCGACTGGATCGACTGTTCTGACCAGAGGACCACGACCGCCTCGGCACGGCCAAGCGCCTGTTCGATCTCGTTGCTATATTGGGCACCGCCCTTGATGTGCCGGTCCCACCAGACCGAATGACCAGCCTTTTCCAGCGCCAGGGCAAGGCTCTTGGCGCGAGCCAAGTCTTCGCGATCATAGCTCAAGAACACGCTGGCCATTACTAGCTGACCTTGAGCGAAACTTTTGCGGCCTCGGCCTTGCAATCGTAAGGCAGGTCGGGGCGGTAGCAGAAATCGGGCCAGGTTCCGCTTTGTCGCCAATAGTCCAGCAGACCAAGCCGTTGCGCCACCGCCATGAATCGGGGGTCGTAGTGCAGCTCGCGAAATGGCGGGCGGAACAGGACTTCGATCGCACCCTCGAAGCGTTTTGGCTGCGGGTTGTTCATGATCGTTTCGACAATCTCGTCTTCCCGACCAAACTCGGCCAACGTCTGCGCGACGGCTCCAATTGCTTCCGGAAATCGTTTCAGCAGACCGAGCGATTCGCTGACGGCAAGTTCGATATTCGCTGCCGTTGGTTCAATTCGGGCGCGTAGGAAACTGTCCTGCATTGGGCTTGCAGCCGAATTAAGGACGCCCGATCGAAGCGTTCGCAAAGCATCTTGCGGGTTCCCATATCGTAAATGCAGGCGGTATCGAGTCGCCACAAGATTGCTGGCCCCGGGCCACAGCCGTTCGGCGTCGTCCAGTTCCTTCATCGCTGCGTCGAATTGCCCCGAGTAAGTGAAGGCGGTGATCAGGGCATCGCGCGCATGCGGTGACAAAGGCGCAAGCTGCGCCGCGTGGCGCGCTTCGGACACAGAATCGCGCATTCGTCCGACGTAAAGCAAGGCCCGCGACAACTCGGCTTTTGCTTGGGCATGGTTGGGGTTGAGCTGGACGGCCTTTTCGACACGACCCATCCAGCCGCTGATCGGGCGCCGTGGGGACAGCCACGCTTCTGCCAGATATATTTCGGCCAGATTTGGATTGATGCGACGCGCCTCCATCACGTGACGGCGCAATCGACTCCTCAGTCCCGGATCGTCAAACTCGGGATTACTGAGAACCTCCATTTCCACGACCAGCAGATTGGCCCACCCGCCCTCGAATTGCGGCGCTTGCTGCGTGATCTTGATAAACGATGAGATCAGGTTGCGCGGATCATCGCTCAAGGCAGTCGATAGATCTGCACACCCGTTTAGGTAAAGCGTCAGGGTCTGCGGGTCGAGTTTCTTGCCTCCCACGGAAAGCGCCTCGCTCGCGCATTGCAAAACCAGTGCCGCGGTGTAGGCGACTTGCTGCTTGAGGTCCGACGCGTTTCTGACTGCCGGCGGGAAATCACGCGACCACAGCAAATTGCCGCCTTTCCCACGCAATAGCGTTAAGTTTACCCCGGCTTGCTGGCCTCTGGCATTCCCGCCAATTTTGAAAATCAGGTCAGGT
>JBDSOV010000013.1:0-5821 GCA_039914575.1 Sphingomicrobium sp. | reverse complement strand
GTGCCATTGGTGAACGGTATGGCCGTCAGGGTAAGCACATTGGCGTTGAGGTTGATCCGGCCGTTCTGCGTGAACGTCTCCAGGTTGGTAAAGCTGGTCGCACCGAGGATGTTGATGATCCCCGCCGACTGGTTGTTCAGCACGTCGGCGCCAGCACCGAAATCGGTGGTGCCCTGCGTGTTGAACGTCCCGCCATTGACCAGCGAATCCGCCGCAGTGCCCAGCGTCAGTCGGCCATTAAGGATGCCGGCCGCGTTGTTGGTAACCGTAACAGGGGCAGTCGCGGTTGCAGCATTGACGGCCAGGCCGGTGCTCAAACCACCAATCGTTCCACTATTGCTGATCGAACCACCGCCGGTGTTGGACAGCAAGATTGCCTGCGTTCCACCCGTGACGTTACCGCTCGCTCCAACCGAAATGTTGCGCACTCCGGCACTGCTCGAAACGATGCCCGAGCCGGTCGTGCCGATCGTCACGCCATTGGCGTTGATCGTCTGGGCGGCAGGCGCAACGCCGGTCGAGGTGACGACAACGGCATTGGTCGCTGCCGTGACCGCGCCGGTCGTGACATTGTTGGCACCGGTCGTGGTGATGCTGTTAACGCCGGTCGTTCCGGTGGTGTTGATCGCACCGGTGTAATTGACCGTGGAAGTCCCAGTACCGGAATTGTTGGCCTGGATCGCCGTGCCAGAGCCGAAGATCGCGCCCGTGCCGGTGATGCTCAAACCTGTCGAATTGGTAGCATTGGCAACCTGACCGAGGATGCCGTTGATCGAGATACGGTCGGTCGCGCTTCCGATCGCCCCGGTGTTGGAGATCGTCAACGAGCCGGAACCAGCCGATTGCGCGGCAATGCCGTAATCAAGCCCGTTGGCAACGAGGCCGACGATATTCGCGTTGTTCGTGACTTGGACGGTGCCGGTCGTTGCGGTATTGCTCGCATCGGCCAAAACGCCGACGAAGTCCGCCGTAATGGTCCGTCCGGCCGTCGTCGTAATTTGGACGTTACCCGCGGTCCCCGTCTGGAAAAGGTAGATGCCGACGCCGCTGTCGTTGCCAGGACCGGCGGCCGAAGTCACGTTGCCGCCTACAGTGGCGGTCAGATTACCGGTACCGGCCGAAGTAATATTCAGCCCGTTGCCGATAGTCCCGAGATTAAGGACATTGCCGGTGCCGGAATAATTGACCGAAGTCGCGCCGATCGCCGTGATGTTCAGGGCGTCGTTCCCACCAGCGCTGGCAGCGGCGAGGGCGTTGATCTGGACCGTGCCGTTATTGACCACATTGAGCGTATTGGCTCCGCCCACCGTATTGGTGAACGCAAGACCGACACCATCGACCAGCGCACCCGTCGAAACGGTGCCGGTGAACGCGGTCGTCGATGTATCGACGTTATAATTGCGATCGGACGCCGTGGCCCCTGCCGCGTAGGTCGTGTCCGTCGTGGTCGTCGCCGCGCACGTGACTGAACCTGCTACCGGGCTTCCCGCGGGGGCAATCGTGCAAACCGCTTGCGCAGGCGCACTGGCGAGAAACGCGAGGCCGGCACTCAAGGCGGCTCCGCCAAGCAGCCGGGTTTTACGAGATAATCCTGTCATCATACACTCCCTGTCCAAATCAAAACAAAATCAAATTCCGTGCGAGCGAAGCGAGACTATCTTCGTGATCATCCCAAGACAATACCTAGGATTTTTAAAGAGTCGTTACGCAACAACAACGGTTTTTCAGCAACGCAGGTGCAACGATCGTCAAAGATCGGCTGCAACTGGAAACCGATTTCAAGTCCAGTGTCGAATAGCGTTCCCATCCTGCTAGCCTCGCCGCGAACATGAATAGCGGGCTGATTATGATCCAGACAGCAAACGGTGCGGATCGCGCCCGGTTCCTGCCAGGAATCGTTTGACGAACAAGTGTTGCAAAAACGCCGCGCTTTGGTTTCAAAGCAAGACCAACTAACGCCAAAACGGAGGAGACACCTCATTCTCCGTGCACAAATTAGCATACGCCGGTCGTCAATCGACCCGTTCGTTGGCGGCGACCCCGTAAATATCGCCTTGCGCGATCCAGCCCGCGCGCTTGGCGACCGCCAGCTTGCACCAGTTGCCGTCGCAATCCTCGATCCGTCCGACCACGCCCGGTTCGACGAGATAAGCGACCCGGCTCGCGCGGTCGCGTTTCTCGTGGATGGGGCGCGGCTGGCCCGGCTTGACCAGCGCCGTCCGCCGATCGCTGAGCAGGGTAACCAGCATCCAGCCGCGAGTGCCGTCGGGATCCTCGATCAGCCGCCAGCTGGAATAGATTTTGATCACCCGCACCGGCAGGTCACGGCGCTTGTACAGCCAGGTGCCGGGATAATTGCGCCCCGGCCCGGTGCGGATCATCGCTTCGCCGCTGGCGATCGACGCCCAGTAAGGCGGAACCTTGTCCTGCGCGGTGGCCGGCACCGCGGCGCACAGCAAGGCAATGACCAGCAGCCGCCGCATCATGCCCCGGTCAAAATCCGGTCGACCAGTTGCTTGACCGTCGGGACGAAGCCGTTCGAATAGAACGGGTCTCGCTTGAAGCGGAACGCGGCATGGCCGGCGAACATCAGATTATTGTCGACCGGCCCGCCATGGGCGATGTCCTGCAATGTCTTCTGGATGCAGAAACTGCGCGGGTCAGCCAGCCGCCCGGTCGAATTTTTCTCATTCTCCGCCCAGCTGGAAAAGGCGCAGTGGCTGAGGCAGCCCATGCATTCGGACTGGTCGCGTCGGATGATCTTCTCGTCGTCGGGCGTGACGAACACCAAAGTGTCGTCGGGGGTCTTGAGCGCATTGGTGAACCCCGCGCCAAACCATTCGCGGGCATGCTGCAAGTCGCCCCTGGTCACCCAATAATTCTTCTTGGTGCCGATGCCGACGTCGAGCTCGAAGGCATGATCCCCGACTGCCTCTTTGGTGAAGGCGATCTGCCGCTCGGAACGGGCTTCGAGCCAGCGCAGGAAGGTGGTCCGCACCGCCGACGAATAGAAACCGGTCGGCGAGAAGCGATGAAGCAGGACGTCGCCATCCTCGAGCGTCATCAACCGCGCTTTCCACTCGGGCGGGATCGGGCTCTCCTGGGTCAGCAGCGGGCGCGTTCCGAACTGGAAGGCAATTTGCCCGAGTTCGGGATTGTCGACCCAGTCGCTCCACTCGTCGAGGTTCCATACGCCCCCCGCCATGACGATCGGCAGGCTGTCGGGAATGCCGCCCTCGCGCATCACGTCGCGCAATTCCTTGACCCGCGGATAGGGATCCTGCGGCTTTTTCGGGTCTTCGGCATTGGACAGGCCATTGTGTCCGCCGGCCAGCCACGGATCCTCATAGACCACCGCGCCAAGCCATTCGGCGGTTTTAGAATAGGCTCGTTTCCACAGCGCCCGAAACGCCCGGCCGGAGCTGATGATCGGCAGATAATGAACCCCGTGATGCGCCGCGATCTCGGACAATTTATAGGGCATTCCAGCGCCGCAGGTCACACCCGCGACTTTGCCCCGCGTGCGCTCGAGAAGGCCGTTGAGGATCGGCTGCGCGCCGCCCATTTCCCACAACACGTTGACGTTGATCGCCCCACGCCCGTCGGCGATTTCGTAGGCGCGATCGATCTGCGCGACCGCACCCTCGATGCCGTAGTGGATCAGCTCTTCCTGGCGCTCCTTGCGGGTCAGCTTGTGATAGACCTGGGGAATGATCCGTCCCTCGGCATCGAAGCTGTCAGCATTGACCGCCGAGACGGTGCCGATTCCGCCAGCCGCCGCCCAGGCACCCGAGCTGGCGTGGTTGGTGGCGGATACGCCCTTGCCGCCTTCGACCAGCGGCCATACTTCGCGGCCGCCGTACTGGATCGGCTTCAAGCCCTTGAACAATCTCGTCACTCCTAAGCCTTCGCCGCCCTATAGCCCCGCCACCACTCCAATGCGAGCGGGTTAGGCGAGGACATAGTCCAGCCCGATATCAACCGCTGGCGCCGACTGGGTGATGCGCCCAACCGAAATAAAATCGACCCCGGTTTCGGCAATTCCGCGGATCGTATCGAGCCTGACCCCGCCCGATGCCTCCAGCGGCACCCGTCCGGCGACCAAAGCCACTGCCTCACGCAATTGGTCGTTCGTCATGTTGTCGAGCAGCAGGCGGTCGGCACCGGCACCCAGTGCCGGCTCGATCTGCGCGACCCGGTCGACCTCGACCTGGACCTGGAGCCCGGTTTGGGCAGCAACCGCTGCGCGCACCGCGGCCTCGACCGATCCCGCCACGCCGACATGATTGTCCTTGATCAGCAGGCCGTCATCCATCCGCATCCGGTGATTTTCCGCGCCGCCCATCCGCGCCGCATATTTCTCGAGCAAGCGGAGGCCGGGTATCGTCTTGCGGGTGTCGAGCAGGGTCGCGCTGGTGCCGTCGATCGCATCGACATAGGTCCGTGTCAGCGTAGCGATCCCCGACAGATGTTGCAGCGTGTTGAGCGCCGACCGCTCGGCGGCAAGCATCGCCCTGGCATTGCCGTCCAGCTGGATCAACACAGTTCCCGCGGGAACTCGGTCGCCATCCTCGACCAGCTTGGTAATCCGCACTTCACGATCGAGCGACTTGAAAAAAGCGATGGCGATGTCGAGCCCGGCGACGACAATCGGTTCGCGGCAATTCATCGTCGCAGCGAAGCGCGCGTCGGCGTCGATCGTCGCGCGGCTGGTGACATCGCCGCCCGAACCCATGTCCTCGGACAGCACGCGGCGCACGAAATCCGCCAGGTCGAATTGCGGCAGAGCACTGGAATCAATCGCTTCATCGGTGTCGTTCATGGCCGAGCCCCTACGCTTGGTGGCTGCGCCCCGGCAAGCTCAAGCAGTTGGGGCCGCAGCGACTTTTTCACCGCCGGCGAATTCCCATTGCTCGTCGTGCCGCTCGAAGAATTGGCTGTCACCCGAGACGAAGCCCGATCCGTCCCAGCGCTGGATGGTGACCCGAACCCCCGTCCCGTCAATCTCGATCCGGTTGAAACTCTGCAATTCGTCGCGGGTGCGGGTCGAGGTCGCGGTCCCGGCCTGGATCACCAGCGCCTTGCCCGCGCCGGTCACAAGGCTCGACGCGTCGTTGACCGAGGCGCGGTGGTTATGCCCGGCAAGCAAAAGGTCGACCCCGGCATCGGCGATCGCATCGAGCGCCAGTTGATGGTCGTCCATCAAATGACCAAGTTCGGGCCCGTCGCCGACCGGTAGCGCGAACAACGGATGATGGGTGACCAGGATGCGGGGCTGGTTGACGTTGGTCTTGGCGAAGGTGTCGCGGATCAGCTCCATCTGCTCCTCGCTGACATGGCCATTCTTGAAGGTTAGCGAACGCGCGGTGTTGATCCCCAGCACCGCCGCGCCGGGGATGGCAATGAACGGACACAGGCTGTCGTCGATATGGCGCCGGTAGCGGGTCAGCGGCGACAGGAAGCGGCTCAGCACGTCGTAGAGCGGAACGTCGTGATTGCCCGGCACCGCCAGCACCTCATGCCCGGCATCGCGGATCCGTATCAGGAAGGCGCCGGCTTGCTCGAACTGCTTGGTCCGCGCGCGCTGGGTGAAATCGCCCGAAATGACCACCAGATCGGGCGCTTCCTCGTCGATCCGCCGCTCGACTGCGGTGACCAGTACCGGGTCATGAGCGCCGAAATGAAGGTCGGAAAGATGGAGCAGGCGGGGCATGGATGGACAACGCAGTTGCGCGCTGCTGGTTCAGCTTGCACCGCTTGCTCGTGCCACTATGCCTGTCGAAATGGATCGGACCGAAGCCAATAGCGGCACCCGCACGGT
>JBDSOV010000081.1:0-4139 GCA_039914575.1 Sphingomicrobium sp. | reverse complement strand
GGGGTGCTGGCCAAGGTCCGGCACTTCACCCAACGCATTCGTCGCCTCGCCGCGATCAAGCGCCATCGCCCAATCGCACTGGCGATCAGCCATCTTGAGGGTGCCGACTTCGTCAACCTGCTCAGTCGCAGCCACGAGAAAGTGCTGTTGTGCATCCACGGGTCGAAGCTTCATGACGCCAATATCAGCGGCCCGCTCGGACTCATTCGCAAGCGGCTGCTGATCCCTTTGCTCTACAATCGGGCCGACTGCATCGTCACCGTCAGCCACGAAATCGCAATCGAGCTCGAAGCGATGGGGGTGCGCAAGGCATTGCTCCGCACGATTCACAATTTCTTCGATCCCGCCGCGATCCGCTTGCGCTCGCTCGAGCCATTGTCGGCCGAGGAGCAGGCGATGTTCGCCGGGCCGCCGGTGCTTGTGACCAGCGGGCGGCTTGCGCTGCAGAAGAACCACGCCGCGCTGATCGCTTTGTTCGCCGGCCTGCTCGAACGCCGCCCGGCGCGGCTGGTGCTGCTCGGCGATGGCGAGCTTCGCCAGCCATTGATCGCCCAGGCCACGGCGCTCGGGCTTCGCGTCGGGGAGGGAACGGGCGGGGATCACGACGTCTTTTTCCTCGGCTTCCAGGACAATCCGTTCCGCCTCCAGCGTCACGCCGATCTGTTCGTCTTGCCGTCGGGGTGGGAGGGATTCCCGATGGTGCTGGGGGAAGCGATGGCGTGCGGCCTGCCGATCGTCAGCGCCGATTGCCCGACCGGCCCGCGCGAATTCCTCGCCCCCGACACGATCAGACATGCGGTACGGCCCCAGCGTCAGGCCGAGATCGGCGACTATGGCCTGCTGATGCCGGTCCCGGCAGTCGGCGACCGGGCGTCGCTCGACCCATGGGTCGAGACGCTCGACCGCTTGCTTGGCGATCGGGCCGAGCTAAAGCGCATGGCCGCGAAATCACTCGCCCGCGCCGAGGATTTCTCCCGCGACAAGATCGGCCCTCAGTGGCTCGCGCTGGTCGACGAACTGCTGGCGCCCACGACCTCGGCATAAAGTCGCGCATAAGCGGCGGCGCATTGGCCCATGTCGAATTTGGCGAAGGCGGCGCGGGCCAGCGCGGCGTGGCGAAGGCGCAGTGCGGGATCGTCGAGATAGGCCTGCATCGCGGCGGCCAGCGGGTCGGTGAGCGTCGCTTCATCCGGGCTGAGCAAAGTCCCGGCCAGCTCGCCCGACGGTGCGGCGAGCATATTCGCGACCTCGCCGACATCGGTGGCGATCACCGGAAGACCCGCGAACAAGGCCTCGACGATCACCGTCGGCATCGATTCGGCCTTGTAGATGCTCGGATGGACGAACACGTCGCACCGCCCGATGAGCGCGACCGGATTGGGATTCGCGCCGGCAAAATCAATCTGCGGGTCATTGCCGTGGTGCTGGCGGAGCTGGTCGAGGAACGCGCCTTCGCCGACCAGCATCAGCCGACAATCGCCGTCGAGGCGCTTGAACGCGTCGACCAGGAATCCCCAGCCTTTTTCCCGCATTCCGCGCGCGACCATGACGAAAGTGAGCGGCGTATCCGCGCTCCGGCGGACGGGCGGAACCGGTGCGGGCGGCGCATAGCCGTTAATTATGTCGACCAGCCGGCGCGAATCGACCCCGAACAATGTCTCGAACTGGCGATGCTGGGCCCGGCTGATCGTCACCCAGCGATCGACCGCCCGGATCGTCTCGGCCAGCTTGGTCCGCCAATGCAGGATTTGCGTCCGCTCGGTGCCCTTGGCCCGTTCTTCATACAGCGCATAATCGCCGTGCAGGGTCGACACGATCTTCAACCCCGGCCGCAGTCGCTTGAGCCGCGTAAACAACCAGTCGGCGCCGAACAGATGACTGTGGTGGATGTCATATCGCCCGATCAGGTGGCGCAGGACCCACCGCGCCGCGCGGCGCTGCTGCAAGTCGAGGTCGAGGCCGATCCATCGGCCCATTCGGTCGGCTCGCTTGAGGGTCCGCAAGCCCACCAGCGGCACGCGGTGGATCGGCACGTCGGGAAATTGCCCGACCAGCCGCGCATCCTGGTGATCGGGGTTGAGGCACAAGATTTCGGCGTCCTGCCCGTCCTGCCGGAGGCGCCGCGCGAGCCGAAGCACGAATGTCTCCGCCCCGCCAAGGACCAGCGCTTCGGTGACAAGCAGGATTCGCATAGGGGGCCGCCAAAGCCGCTCGCCAGCTTCAGCGCAAGTGTTGCGTCCGAAGTGGGTGCACAAGCGCGATATTCGACCCTATCAGGCGCCGCATGAGTCAGACGGCCATCAGCGCAACCCAAATGACCAGCGGCGAGGCGCTTCGCGCGCTGTATCGCACCTTGTCACCGCGGCGCCGGTATCAGGCGTGGGGGACGATTGCGCTGATGCTGGTCGGGGCGCTCGCCGAAGTTGTCTCGGTCGGGTCGATCCTGCCGTTCCTTGCGGTGCTGACCAATCCGACGCGGCTCGGGTCGATCCCCTGGGTCGGCGGGCTGCTTGGCGCACTTCCGCCCGGCACCAACCTCGTCGCGATCACCGCGCTGGCGTTCATTGGCCTGTTCATCATCAGCGGCCTGATTCGTCTGGCGCTGGCCTGGGTCAGCCAGTCGCTGGCGTTCGACATCGCCTATGACCTCAGCGTCACCGCCTTCGCGAAGCTTATCCGCCAGCCTTATCCTTATTATGTCGAGCGCCACTCGGGCGAGGCGCTGAGCCAGTTCGAGAAGCTGCACAGCATCTCCTTTTCGATCCTGCTGTCGGGGGTTCAGGCGCTCATCTCCAGCGTCGTCGCCGCCTTGCTGATCGCACTGCTGATCGCGGTCAATCCGATGGTGGCGCTGATCTCGGCCGGGCTGCTGATCGGCACTTACCTGCTGATCAGTATCGCGGTTCAGCCGATCCTTCGCCGCAATTCGGGCATTGCGAGCAACTCGGCGACCTTGCGCATCAAGCGCGTCCAGGAAGCGCTTGGCGGAATCCGCGACATCTTGCTCGATCGCTCGCAGCCAGCGTTCGAGCGCGCGTTCGAACAGTCGGCCAACCGCTTCCGCCGGGTCGCGTCAGCCAACGCCTTCATCAGCCAGTCGCCGCGAATCCTGATCGAAATGCTCGGCATGGCGATGATCGGGGCTTACGCCTGGTCGCTCGCCGGCAGCTCCGGCGGACTGACCGCGGCGATCCCCATGCTCGGCGCCTTCGCGCTCGGCGCCCAGCGCTTGCTGCCCCTGCTCCAGCAAAGCTACACCGGCTGGTCGAACTTCATCGGCAATCGCGCGATGATCATCGAAGTGGTCGATCTGCTGTCGCTCGAAGACCGCACCCCGCCCGAGCCGCCCGCCGGCACCACCATCTTTAGCCAGTCGATCGCCTTCGACCGCGTCGGATTTGCCTATCCGGTCGGCGGCAAGGTGCTGCACGACATCAGCTTCACCATCGCCAAGGGTGAGCGAATCGGCATCGCCGGGACCACCGGTTCGGGCAAGAGCACGCTGATGGACCTGTTGCTTGGCCTGCTCGAACCGCAGGACGGCGCGATCCTGATTGACGGTCGCCCGCTTGACCACGCCTCACGTGCCGGCTGGCAGTCCGAAATCGCCCATGTCCCGCAGGCGATCTACCTCGCTGACGACAGCCTCGCCGCCAACATCGCGTTCGGTGTCGCCGAAGCGGACGTCGACATGGCGCGGATCAAGGCGGCCGCGGCCTTGGCCGGGATCGGTGACTTCATCGCCGGGCTTCCCGACGGCTATTCAACCAGCACCGGCGAGCGCGGCATTCGCCTGTCGGGCGGCCAGCGCCAGCGCATCGGCATCGCCCGCGCCCTCTACAAACGCGCCAGCGTCCTGGTGTTCGACGAGGCGACCTCGGCGCTCGACACCCGTACCGAGGAAGGGGTGATGGCCTCGGTCGCGGCGCTCGGCAAAGACATCACCATCGTCATGATCGCCCACCGCCTGACCACGCTCAAGGATTGCGACCGCATCATCCACCTCGAGCATGGGCGGATCGAGCGGGTGGTGGAGCAGGCGCCCTAGGCGTTGATCAAAGTCTCGCCATAACGCCGCTGACCCACCGGATGATCGAGCATTTGCCGCACCCCGGCTTCGAGCCGCGCGAGGTCGATCG
>JBDSOV010000072.1:0-3426 GCA_039914575.1 Sphingomicrobium sp. | reverse complement strand
CCGCACAACGTCCATTTCATCGTCACCTCGGCACAAATGGCGGGGGATTTGCCGACCGCGATCCGCGAATCCAAGCGGCTGGCGACGATCGTCGATGCCCAGACCGCAACCCAGATCGCTTGGATCCAGGCGATTCACGCGGCGCCCTATTTCGCGGCGCTGCAATATGCCTCCCCAGCCGAGGTGCTGGCGATGGCCGCGCCCGACCCGCGGCTGCCCTATGTCCGGGCGATGCGCCATTATGCCCGCGCGGTGGCCTATGCCCAGCAACGCAACCAGCGGGGCTTCGACGTTGAACTGGCCGAGCTCGCCCGAATCCGCGCCTCGGACGCGCTCAAACCGATGGTTGATCAGGGAGTCCCCGCGCCTGACCTCCTCCAGTTGGCCGAGCATGTCGCACGCGGGCGGTTCGCTGCTGCCGGAGGCCGCCATGCCCAAGCCGCCGATTTTTATCGCCGGGCCGTCGCGATCGAGGACCGCATCCCGTATATGGAGCCGCCGTGGTGGTACTATCCAGTGCGCCAGTCGCTCGGAGCGGCGCTGTATCGCGCCGGCCGTTATGGCGAGGCCCGAGACGCCTTCATTGCCGCATTGGCCAAGGCGCCGAACAATGGCTGGGCGCTCTACGGCCTCGCCGCATCCGAACGCGCGCTCGGCCGCCGCGCCCACGCCGCTGCGGCGCAGATGGCGCTGGGTCGGGCCTGGTCGGGCGATCCGCGCTGGCTGAGGATGGAACGGCTGTAGGAGACCAAGCGCCCTGAACCAAGTCAGCCACGCGAGTCCTTGATATAGCCGTCGATCACCGACTCGAGCAGGGTCAGCGGCACCGCACCGCCCTTGACCAGCGCGTCGTTGAAGGTGCGTAGGTCGTACCGCGCTCCCAGCATTGCCTGGGCCTTGTCGCGCAGCCGCATGATTTCGACATGCCCAACCTTGTAACCACACGCCTGGCCCGGCCATGCGCAATACCGGTCAACCTCGCTTTCGACCGACGCACGGTCGTCACCATTGGTAGTGACGAAGAAGTCGATCGCCTGCTCGCGGTTCCAGCGCATCGCGTGAAGGCCGGTATCGACCACCAGCCGGCAGGCCCGAAAATTCTGTTGCTGAAGGTAGCCGAGCGCACCCAATGGGTCGTTCTCATAGACGCCAAGCTCGTCGGCCAGTTGCTCGGCATAAAGCGCCCATCCTTCCGAATAGGCATTGAACGCGAGCAAGCTGCGGATCAGCGGCGCGCGGTTCGAATATTCGCCCTGCCAGATGTGCCCCGGAAGCCCCTCGTGATACGTCAGCGTCGGCAGGCTGAACTTGGGCCATTCGGCGGTGTCGCGCAGATTGATATAATATTGGCCGGGGACCGACCCGTCGATCGATCCCGCCGCCGCATAGCCACCCGGCGCGCCTGCCTCTAGCTCGATCGGCACGCGTTTGATGATCAACTTGCCGGGCACCAACGTCGCAAAGGCGCGCGGCAGGCGGGTGCGGATGTCAGCGGTACGCTCGTTGAGATAGGCCAGCAATTGCTCGCGCCCGGCGGCGCTGTTGGCGAATAGCTGGGCTGGATCCTTGCCCAGCGCAGCGACGCGCTCGCCGACGCTCCCTTTCGTCAGCCCGCGTTTGGTCAGGATCGCGTCCATCCGCGCCTGGATGACACGGATTTGCTCGCGGCCCAGTTGGTGGATTTCCTGCGGGCTACGGGTGGTGGTGGTGCCCGCCTTGAGCGCCCAGCGATAATAAGCCTCCCCCTCGGGCAGGTCCCACACCCCGGGATTGCCATTGGCCACCGCGCGGTGCCGCTTCAACTCCTCGGCTTGGGCGGCGAGTGCAGGGAGCACTCGCTCCGCGACCGACCGGCGCACCCGCTCGACCATCGCATCGTCCAGCTTGGCCTTGGCGGACGACGCAGCGAGCGACGTCACCAGCCCGGTCTCGCCAGGCTTGAGCGCCGCCCCGCCGGCGATCATCTTGATCGTCTTGTCGAGCAGGAAGTCTGGCGCCACCACGCCGATCCCTCGGTCGTGCGCCAGTCGATCGGTCTCGCCAGCGAGCGCGACCGCGTAAGCATCTACCCGGTCGGCATAGGCTTCGGCGTCTTCGGCGTTAGTGACCGGGTGACGGCTGTCGAGGAAGTCGGGGATTTCGACGAATGCCCCGCTCAGCTGGGCCACGACATAGGGCATGTTGCGATAACCGAGATTGTTGTCGAGATTGACGACGTCGCCGAACGGGAAGCGATAGCCTTCGTCGGCGATCTCGTGGGCCGTTCGGGCGACCGCCGCATCGAGCACGCCGGGCGCGCCAAGATCGGACAAGTTGGCGCCCTTCAGCACCGCGAGCCGCGCCCGGGCTGCCGCCGCGAGCCGCGCCCGACCTGCAGCGCTGCGATCGGTGAGCCGATGCTTGAGTCCCGCCCGCGCGCCGGTGTCGATCCCAAGCGAGGTGGCATTTTCGGGATATTCAGTCAGGATTTGCTCGGCAAACTTGCCCAGCAAGTCTGCCGAAACCCCGGTCTTTCCCTTGGACTCCGCGGAATTGGCGATCGGGTCGCTGACGCGACAGGCGGTCAGCCCGAGCGCCGCGGCTCCGCCGAGAAATTCACGCCGTGCTAACTTGCCCATGATCGCCCCCTAATAAGTGAGGGCGAACCTTAATCGGTTGACCAGCGATTGCCAGCCACGTTGATCAGCCGTTGGCGGCGATGAATTTCTCGACCGCGGGGGCGATTCGGTCGCGCCATTTGCCGCCGTTGAAAATGCCGTAATGGCCGACATCCTTGGCCATATAATATTGCTTCTGCGCCGGCTTCAATGTGGTCGCCAGATCGAGCGCCGCCTTGGTCTGGCCAAGCCCTGAAATATCGTCGCGCTCACCCTCGATCGCTAGCAAGGCGGTTTTGGTGATTGCCGCCGGATCGACCTTGCGCCCGCGGTGCATCATCTCGCCCTTGGGCAGCAAATGCCGCTGGAACACGACGTCGATCGTCTGAAGGTAGAATTCGGCCGCCATATCCGCGACCGAGCGATATTCGGCGTAGAAATCGCGCGTCGAATCGGCGCTTTCCTCGTCACCGACCACCAGATGCTTGAACATCTCCCAATGGCTGACGAGGTGGCTGCCGAGGTTCATCGTCATGAATCCGGCCAGCTGGAGGAATCCCGGATAGACCTTCCGCCCGGTGCCCGGATAGATCATCGGCACGGTCGCCACGACGTTGCGCTGGAACCAGGCGAGCGGGCGTTCGGTGGCCAATGTATTGACCGCGGTCGGCGCCTCGCGCGGGTCGATCGGCCCGCCCATCATGGTCAGTGTCTTGGGCGTCGCGGGATGCTTGTCGGCATTCATCAGCGCGACGGCGGCCAGCGCCGGGACCGCGGGCTGGCACACCGCCAGCATATGCGCATCCGGGCCGATCAAGCCGAGGAACTC
>JBDSOV010000055.1:0-3040 GCA_039914575.1 Sphingomicrobium sp. | reverse complement strand
CCTTGCTCGCCCCACTTGAGGCCGACAAAAAGGCCACTGCCGCTGGTCCGGCGCTGGTGCTGGTACGCGGTATCGGCCGCGCCTTCGTCGACCGTGCTGTTCCGCGCTCGGCGCTCGAGAGCTTCGTCCGAGCGATTTAGCCGGGGTCGGCCAGCGATCGGTCGGGACTGAACGAGCGATCCTCTCCGGCATGGAGATCCCCGCTCGCGCTCTGCCGCTCGAGCCGCTCGCAGTCGCGCAGCCGATATTCCTTGTCGACGCGGCCAATCTCGCCCGGCTCGATCCCCACCGCCTTGAGCGCACGTTTCCCCATCACCACCGCGCTCTCGAACAATTCGCGCTGGGCAAAATTGAGGTCGAGACTGGCGAATTCCATCAGGTGCCGCCGGTCGAACACCCGCACCATCACACTCGCCTGCGGAAACGCCTCGAGCACGCGGGCCACCGCGTCGCGGTTGAGCTCTCCGCCACTATTGTCGTTGCAGAACAGAATCGCCTTGGCGGTGTCCGCCCCGGCAGTGCGCAACAGATCGATCCGCATCCCGTCGCCATAATAGACCTTGGTGCCATATTCGTCGGCGGTCTCGATCAGGGTCGGAGTCTTGTCGATCAGCGTTACTCCGACCTTCTTGGCCATCAGCATCTGCGCCACGGTCTGGCCGAAACGGCCGTAGCCGACCACGATCACGCTGGTTTCGGGCGACTTGTCGGGCCCGTCGAGCCCTTCGCCGCCGCGTTCCTCGCGCGCTTCCAGCCGATCGACCAGGCGCATCAGGAACGGCGTGGTCGCCATCGACAGCGTCACCACCGCACCGAACAGCGATGCCGCTTGCGGCGTGATCAATTGCCCCGCGGCGGCGAGCGCGAAGAGTACGAAACCGAATTCGCCGGCCTGGCTCAGCAATAGCCCGAGCCGGAGGCTGCGCGGCCCTTTATTTCCGAACAATCGCGCCAGCCCCGCAATCACCGTCGCCTTGATCACGATCACGCCGACCGCAATCCCGATCACCGTCAGCGGCTGCGCGGCGATCACGCGCAGGTCGAGCATCATCCCGACCGACAGGAAGAACAATCCGAGCAGGATCGAGCGGAATGGCTCGACGTCGCTCTCCAGCTCGTGGCGATAGGGCGATTCGGCGAGCATCACCCCTGCCACAAACGCGCCAAGGGCAACGGAAAGCCCAAGCGCATGCATCAGCGCCGATGACGCGACGACCGTGAACAACCCCGCGACGATGAACAATTCGCGCTCGCCCAGTCGCCCGATCAGCCGGAACATCGGATTCAACAGCAGGCGCCCCGCCACGACCAAAGCGATCACCGCTCCAACCGTGTACAGCGCCAAGGTCCACCCGGTCGGGGCGCTCGGATCGGGCGCCACCCGCGACATCGACGCGACGATCGTGATCATCGGGACGATCGCCAAATCCTGCAGCAGCAGGATCGAAAAGGCGCGTTCGCCCTGCGGCGTGTTGAGATCACCGTCGGCGCGGAGCATCGGCAGCACCTGTGCGGTCGACGACAATGCCAGCGGCAGTCCGATCGCCAGCGAGGCAAACAAACTGAACCCCACCGCCAAATGGATGAACAGGCTGAGCAACAGGCCGCAGATCACCACCTGCGCCAACCCAAGCCCGAAAATATCCTTGCGCAATCGCCACAACCGGCTCGGGTGAAGCTCCAGCCCGACGATGAACAGCAACAGGGCAATGCCAAGTTCGGTCAGGGTCGACAGCGAGTCGGGGTCGAGGAACAGCCCGAGCACGTATGGCCCGATCACCACCCCGCCGACAATATAGCCGAGCGTCGCACCGAGCTTCAGCTTGCGGAACAACATCACGAAGACAATCGCCGCGCCGAGCATCACCGCGCCGCTTTCGAGCACATAGCTGGCGGTGTCGGCGGTCTGCTGGGCTTCGGTGATCATGCGGTCTCGATCGCTGCTACCAATGCCCGGAACGGCAGCAGGATCGCGCCATGCCGCCCGCGCCGCGCCCGCGCCGGATCGAGGACATTAAGCCCCGGCCAGGGTTCGGCGATATCCTCATCGAGCCACTGCTCGACTCCGGCCAGCGCCGCAGCGGCATCATCGCCGTTCAGTCCGATCGCGCCAGCGCCGACCAGTGCCGCCGCCGCCTGCCCGAATGCACAAGCCTCAACCGCCTGCTCAACGCTCGCCACCCGCCCCGCATCATCCAGCGTCACCCGCATCGCCACCCGGCTCCCGCACGTCGCCGAGCGAAGCACTGGCGCGTCGCCCATCTCGGCAAACGTGCGCTGCCCCGGAATCGACGCCGCAAGGCGCAAAATCTCACGCGTATAAATCGGCTGGATCACGCCCGCCTCCACGTCGTCCCCTCCGGCCCATCCTCAAGCAAAATGCCCTCGGACTTGAGCTCGTCGCGGATCCGGTCGGACTCGGCGAAGTCGCGACTGGCCTTGGCCTCGGCGCGGGCAGCGATGCGACTCTGAATCGCCTCCGCCGCTTGCTCCGTCATTCCTATAAAATACTGGAACCAGCTGCCAGAATGTTCGGGCATAAGCCCGAGCAACTGTGCAGACGCTTTAACTACTCGCGGGTCTTCGAGGGCCGAAAGCCGCGAAAGCGCCAATGGCGTGTTGAGGTCATCGGAGAGCGCTTCAATCACGCTCAAATCCGGCTCACCTGCCTCGGCATCACCGGCAGCACGATAAAGCCTGTCGAGCGTCGCCTTCGACTGTGCGATCAGGCTGGCCGTCCACGGCAGAGGTTGGCGATAATGCGACGACAGCAAAGCCAGCCTCAGCGTCTCGCCGCGATGCCCCTCGGCCAGCAACCGATCCACCGTCACCACATTGCCCAGGCTCTTCGACATCTTCTCCGCGCCCATGTCGACGAAACCGTTATGCACCCAATATCGCGCCAGCGGCTTGCCGCCATGCGCGCAGCGGCTCTGCGCGATCTCGTTCTCGTGGTGCGGAAAGATCAGGTCGAGCCCGCCGCCGTGAATGTCGATCGTCTCGCCCAGATGCGCGGCGATCATCGCCGAGCATTCGATGT
>JBDSOV010000047.1:0-8488 GCA_039914575.1 Sphingomicrobium sp. | reverse complement strand
GAAGCGCTTGATCTTGTCCTCGATCGACGGGCAATAACGGGGTCCCCGCCCCTCGATTGCACCGGCAAACAAAGGCGAGCGATCGAGATTCGCGGCAATGATGGCGTGAGTGACGTCATTGGTGCGCGCGATGGCGCAGGCCAGTTCCGGCGGGCGCTTTCCAGGGATCATCGCCGACATCGACCACTCATCGCGATCGCTCGGCTGCGGAGCGAGGCGCGACCAGTCGATCGTCCGCCCGTCGAGCCGCGGCGGCGTGCCGGTCTTGAGCCGACCCTGCGCCGCGCCAAGCTCGCGCAGCTGCTGCGCCAGTGGGATTGCGGCTTGCTCGTCGCGGCGGCCGCCGGTGACGCGCTCCATCCCGCAAAACAACGCGGCGTCAAGGAATGTACCGGTGGCGATGACCACGGCCCTACTCGCGATCCGAGTTCCGTCGGCAAGCAAGACCCCCGACACTTGGCCTCGGTCGGTGAGAAGTTCGATTGCCTCGCCGATGATTTGCGCCGCGCCGCTGCCCATGGCTGCCCGCTGCACGGCACGGCGATACAGGATTCGATCGGCCTGCACCCGCGGCCCCTGGACCGCGCTGCCCTTGCTGCGATTGAGCATTCGGCGGTGGATGGCAGCGCGGTCCGCCGCGCGCGCCATCAACCCGTCGAATACATCGAGTTCGCGCACCAGATGGCCCTTGCCCACCCCGCCGATCGACGGGTTGCAGCTCATCTGGCCGATATCCTCCGGTCGAAAGCTGATCAGCCCGACGCGCGCGCCACGACGCGCCGCCGCGGTCGCAGCCTCAACCCCGGCATGTCCGCCACCAATCACCAAAACGTCAAACATGCCGCCCCTTAACCCAAGCGGCGTCAGATTTGCAGATGTTTCACGTGAAACGTCATTTTCCGAGGCAGAACCGACCGAATAGAGCGTCGAGCATGTGGTCGATCCCGGCTCGCCCGGTGATTCGGTCGAGTGCCTCGCGCGCGCGCCGGAGTGAGTCAGCGACGATGACGACATCGTCGCTGCGAACCTCGCTCAACGCCGCAAAAGCGACCGAAATTTCAGTGGCTTGGCGTAGGTTAAGGGCAAGTTCGCCGTCCCCGGGCAGGATTGCGCCAGCGAGATCAAGCAAATCCTTCGTGAGTGGATCGAGGCCCATGCGGGTCACCGCTGACACCGCGAGCGCGCCCTCGGGAGGATATTCGCGCCCCGGGACGTCGGCGCGCGGATGGAGCAGCAACATTTGCCGGTGATCGGGAGCATCAGCCGGCTCGCCGAGCCACAACAATATGTCGGCGCGTGCAACTTCGCTTCCCGCGCGCTCGACACCGATCCGCTCGACCGGATCCACGCTGTCGCGGAGTCCGGCGGTGTCGACCAGTACGAACGGCACCCCGCCGATCGCCAGCGGTATTTCGATGACGTCACGCGTCGTGCCCGGAATATCGGTGACGATTGCCCGCTCACTATGGCTCAACGCGTTGATCAAGCTGGATTTCCCGACATTTGGTGGGCCCGCCGCGACGATCCTTATGCCGTGCTTGAGGAGTTCGGCGCGAGGACGATCGAGCCAGCTCGCAAACTCGTCAGCGAGCGCCCGCGATTCGGCCACCAGCGCGCTGGTGTCGGTCGCCGTTTCATTCTCGTCATCGACAAAGTCAATCGCCGCCTCGGCGCGGGCCGACAACGTCACGACCCGGTCGCGCCAGCCCTCGACCAGGCGGCGCAGCCCGCCATCGGCACGAAGCAAAGCGGCGCGGCGTTGGGATTCGGTTTCCGCCTCGAGCAAATCGGCGAGTCCCTCGGCCTCGGTCAGGTCGATTCGACCGTTGCGAAAGGCGCGGCGGGTAAATTCGCCCGGTTCGGCGGCGCGCATCCCGGGTCGGGCGGCCAGCGCGTCGAGGATCGAGCGCACCACGGCACGGCCGCCATGGCATTGATATTCCACAACATCTTCGCCAGTCGCCGAGGCGGGCAAGGCGAAGCGCAGGACCAGTAGCTGATCGAGCAAGGCGCCGGTGGCGGGATCGTGCAGCGACCGCAAAGCGGCATGGCGCGGCGGCGGAAGCGGGCCGCCGAGGGCTTCGGCGGCGGCAAAAGCGTGGGGGCCGCTAGTGCGGATCACCGCCACTGCGGCGGGCGGTTGGCCGCTCGACAGGGCGACAATGGTATCGCCGAGGCTGATCACTTCAGGATTGATGGCCCATCCACCGGGTCAGGCCATGAAACCGAGCGCGGGGGCGACGTCGAGCCACCCGTCCCAGATCATCTTGCCGGCGACATAGAGGATCACCAACAGCCCGACGTAGGCGATCCAGCGATAGCGCTCGATATATTTGGCGATGACGTTGGCGGCGATGCCCATCAGCGCCACCGCGAAGATCAGGCCGACGATCAGGATGCCAGGATGCTCGCGCGCGGCTCCGGCCACAGCGAGCACATTGTCGAGGCTCATCGATACGTCGGCAATCGCCACCGCCCATACAGCCCCGCGAAAAGTCTTGGCCGAACGCAGGCCGGCATGTTCGTCGCCGAGAATCTCTTCCGAACCGAACGATTCGCCTTCATGATGAAGGTCTCGCCACATTCTCCACGCAACCCACAACAGCAATAGTCCGCCGGCGAGGATCAGCCCGACGATTTGCATCAGCTGAGTGACGACCAAGGCGAAAGCGATACGCAGGACAAGCGCGGCGATCACGCCAACCAGGATCACCTTCTTGCGCTGGTCAGCGGGCAGACCGGCGGCAAGCGCGCCGACTACGATGGCATTGTCGCCGGCCAGCACCAGGTCGATCATCAGCACCTGGAGAAAGGTGGTGAAGGCAGCCGGCTCGGTAATGTTCGAGAAGTCCTTGACGATCGCCGCCCACATGTCGGCCGGACCGCCGAGGCCGGCGGCGGGAGCAGCGGCAAGTAGCAATTCAAACATCAGTCAGTCCTGTTGTTGATCATCACAGCGCCAATGCATGACGGCATCTTTGTATCCCGCCGCCAAACCGACGCGCGTTAAGCGTGCCGGATTTGCCGGCTCAGCTTACTGATTCATGCTCGCGAAAAAGTCCTCGTTCGACTTGGCATCCTTCATCTTGTCGAGCAGGAACTGCATCGCGTCGACCGTGCCCATCTGCATCAGGATGCGACGCAGCACCCACATCTTCGAAAGTACCGCCGCGTCGACCAGCAATTCCTCCTTGCGGGTGCCGGACTTGCCGACGTCGAGGCTCGGGAAGATGCGCTTGTCACTGACCTTGCGATCGAGCACGATTTCCGAATTGCCGGTGCCCTTGAACTCTTCGAAAATGACCTCGTCCATCTTGGAGCCGGTATCGATCAGCGCGGTGGCGATAATCGACAGCGAGCCGCCTTCCTCGATGTTGCGCGCGGCGCCAAAGAAGCGCTTGGGACGCTGCAGCGCGTTGGCGTCGACACCGCCGGTCAGCACCTTGCCCGACGACGGCACGACCGTGTTGTAGGCGCGGCCGAGGCGGGTGATCGAATCGAGCAGGATGACGACATCCTTCTTATGCTCGACCAGCCGTTTGGCCTTCTCGATCACCATCTCAGCGACCTGGACGTGGCGCGACGCGGGCTCGTCGAAGGTCGAGGAGATGACCTCGCCCTTGACGCTGCGCTGCATGTCGGTGACTTCCTCGGGGCGCTCGTCGATCAGCAGCACGATGAGAAATACCTCGGGATGGTTGTCGGTGATCGCGCGCGCGATATTCTGCAGCAGGACGGTCTTGCCGGTGCGCGGCGGTGCGACGATCAAGGCGCGCTGGCCCTTGCCTTGCGGACTGACGATGTCGATCACCCGCGCCGATTTGTCCTTCTGGGTCGGATCGGCGCTGTCGAGGGTCAGCTTGCTGTCGGGATAGAGCGGGGTCAGATTGTCGAAATTGACGCGATGCCGAACCGCGTCGGGCTCGTCGAAATTGATCTGGGTGATGCGGGTCAGCGCGAAGTAGCGCTCGCCGTCCTTGGGGCCGCGAATCTCACCCTCGATCGTATCGCCGGTGCGCAAGCCGAACTTGCGAACCAGGTTTGGCATGACATAAATGTCATCCGGGCCGGCAAGATAATTGGCTTCGGGACTGCGCAGGAAACCGAAGCCGTCGTTGAGCACCTCGATCGTGCCCATCCCCATAATCTCGGCACCTGCCTCAGCGCGGACTTTGAGAATCGAGAACATCAAATCCTGCTTGCGCAGCGTTGACGCACCCTCGATTCCCATCTCCTCGGCCATCGCGACCAATTCGGCGGGGGTATTTTTCTTGAGATCTTTGAGATGCATCTGACTGGGGCTTTTCGATTGGACTACGCGGAGAGGCATGTACGCGAGTCGGAAGAATTCTGGGCGGCAGGACGCCGCGAAGGAACAGGTCACACCGACGAAAGGGAGAGACGGGCCGGTGCGCCGTAAGTCGCGGCACTAGGTGTGGCCCTTGGTTTAGTCAATATGGGGAGCGGCCCCATTGGTCTTCAAGTCGGCACGGTCCGGCGCCGCTCACAACGTCCGCAAGCCCTGGTGGCGTACAATCCCCTAAAATGGACGCACGATAACCAAGACAACGATCAGCGCCGCGGCGACTCCGGGGATTTCGTTCATGATCCGCAGGGTGCGGTTCTCGAGCGGGCGCATCCCTTTGGCGAGCTTTTTGCCATAAGCCGAAATCCAGCCCTGATAGCCGGTCAACGCCACCACCAGCGCAATTTTAGCGATGAACCAGGGTTGGCGGAAGATATTGAGATGCACCGCCAACATCAGCCCGAGAGCCCATACAATCAACATTGCGGGCATCAGGATGATTGTTCGCGTCCGGTCTTCGCGCTCGATCCAGGCGCGGTCTTCGGCCGATCCGGGGGTGGTGGCGTGATGATAGACGTAGAAGCGCGGCAGCAGGAACAGCCCCGCCATCCAGAAAATGACGAACGTGACGTGCGCCGCCTTGACCCACAGATAAGCCGCCCCGAGGAAGCCGGCAAAATCACTCATCGGCCCCGTCCCTTCACCAGTTCGACCAGTTGCTCGACATGCGCGATCGGCGTGTGCTGCCCGATGCCGTGCCCGAGATTGAAGATGTGCGGCCGCGGGCCAAGTGCGTCAAGCAAGCGCAAGGCAGCATCGCGCATTGCCTCCCCGCCCGCCATCAACGCCAGCGGATCGAGATTCCCCTGGACCGGAAGGCCATCGGGAAGCTCGCGATTGGCCCAGAAGGGATCGACCGTCTCGTCGAGCCCGATGGCGTCGACCCCGGTTTCGCGGGCGTAAGCGCCAAGTTTGCCGCCGGCGCCCTTGGGAAAGCCGATGATTGGAATGTTTGGATGACGCCGCTTCAACTCGCCGACAATCCACGCCGTGCGAGCAATGACGAATCGCTCAAATTGCGCCGGCGCAAGGCTGCCCGACCAGCTGTCGAACAACTGCACCGCTTCGACCCCGGCCTCGATCTGTCCTGACAGATAATCGACTGTGACGCTGGCGATCAGATCGAGGATCATGTCCATCTTGCCGGAGTCGTTATAGGCCAACTGCCGTGGCTCTGCCTGATCGCGGCTACCCTGGCCCGCGATCATGTAGGTCGCAACGGTCCACGGGCTGCCTGCAAAGCCCAGGAAAGTCGTCTCAGGCGACAGTGAAGGCTTCACCAGCCGCACCGTCTCGTAAATTGAGTCGAGGCGCTCCATGCGCGGCTTGAGGTCGCGCAGCCGGGCTTCCCCCATCTTGGGTGCCAAGCGTGGCCCCTCACCGACTTCGAACCACAGATCCTGGCCGATCGCATGGGGGACGATCAAGATGTCGGAAAACAGGATCGCGCCGTCGAACGCGAAACGCTTCAGCGGCTGGAGCGTGACCTCGGCTGCCGCGGCCGGATCATAGACTAGGTCGAGGAACCCGCCCTTTTCGGCCCGCAAGGCGCGATATTCGGGCAGATAACGCCCGGCCTGACGCATCAGCCACATCGGTGGCGGATCACGCCGCTCCCCGCAAAGCACGGCGAGCAGAGGTTTGTCAGTCGGTTGAGGGTCGGGAACGAGCGAGGGCGTCACCCTCTTTCTCCTTATAGTATATATTAGAATCTTAGATTGGAGTGGTAGTAGGTCGCTTGGCAGCGGGGTTTAAGCGTCAGTCCAGCTTTTGCCAACAGATGCCGCGACTCGGCAACTCGCGCAAATCCGGCGAGTCGGATCAAGCTATACCCACAATTCACAGATTTGCCCTTGGCTCTTGCTGATTGTGGATCGATTGTGGGTGATTGCTGGACAGGGCGGGATGGCACCGAGGGATTGGACCATCCCCACTTCAACCGCTAGGCGAGTCACCACTTTATCCACAGGGTTGCACAGCCGTCATGACTCTGGTCCTCGCCTCCGCCAGCTCGATCCGTGCCGCGATGCTGTCCGCCGCCGGGGTCGCGCATCGGGTCGATCCGGCGCGGATCGACGAATCGGCGGTCAAGGGTGCGCATCCCGGCGACGATGCCGCACTGGCAACCGCGCTGGCCGAAGCCAAAGCGCTCGACACCAGCCGACGTTACTCTGAAAGTTGGATAATCGGCGGCGATTCGCTGGTTAGTGTCGGCGGCCGGCGATTCGATAAGCCGGTCAGTCGCGACGAGGCGATCGATCATCTACGCTGCTTTTCGGGCAAGCCAATGCGGCTGACCAGCGCGGCGGCGCTGGCGGTTGGCGGTCGAATCGACTGGTCGCACGCCGACCAGGCGATTCTCCATGTCCGGGCGCTATCCGACGATTTCATCCACACCTATCTCAAGGCCGAGTGGCCGGCGGTCGGTCAGTGCGTCGGCGTGTTCCGGATGGAGGGGCGCGGGGTGGCGTTGTTCGATAAGGTCGAAGGCAATCATTTCACCATCCTCGGTATGCCGTTGCTGCCGCTGCTCGGCGCGCTCAGGGAACGCGGTGCGATGCCGTCATGACGTCAACCAAACCCTATGCAGACGTTATCGGCGACCCGGTGGCCCAGTCGAAATCGCCAGCGATCCACACCTTCTGGCTGAATGCCTTGGGAATCGAGGGTGTTTATCGCGCCCACCAGGTCACCCGCGCCGACCTTGCCGCTTATCTTGCCGATCGCCGCGCCGATCCGGCGTGGCTCGGGTGCAATGTCACCATGCCGCTCAAGCTCGATGCCCTGATGCTGGCCGATGACCCGACCGATCGCGCCGCTGCGGCCGGCGCCGCCAATTTGCTGATCCATCGCGACGGTAAATTGATTGCCGCCAACACTGATGTCGGCGCGATCCGCAATCTCGTCGCGCCGCTGGTGGCTGCGGGTAAGCCGGCGCCGATCCTCCTGCTCGGCAATGGCGGCGCGGCGCGTGCGGTGCTGCTGGCGATGCGCTTGCTAGGCGCGGGGCCGGTGACGCTTCAAGCGCGCGACATGGCCGATGCGACCAAGCTGGCGGTCGAGTTCCGGCTGGAGCATGGACCGCGCCGGTTCGATACGCGGGTTGACAGCAAGGGGCTGATCAATGCGACACCGCTCGGGATGGCGGGGGTTGCACCAACCACGATCGACATCAGCGGCATGCCGGCCGACGGCTGGGTGCTCGACCTCGTCAGCAATCCCTTGCCGACGCCCTTGCTGGCCAGCGCCGCAGCGCGCGGAATGACGACCATCGACGGTCTGTCGGTGCTGGTCGAGCAAGCCGCCGACAGTTTCGAATTGCTATTCGGCCATCCTCCGCCGCGGAATCGCGATGCTGAGCTATTCGCGCTGTTGCGCGCATGATCCGGCCAGCATGATCCGGATCGCGATCACCGGCTCGATCGGGATGGGCAAGTCGACCGTCGCGGCGATGTTTGCCGAGGCGGGGATTCCGTTATTCGACGCCGACGCCGAAGTGCGCGCGATGCAGGGTTTCGGCGGCAAACTAGTCGATGCGATCGAAACTAGCTTTCCCGGCACGACCCGGGCGGGCGCGGTCGATCGCGACTTGCTCGCCGCCCGTGTGCTCGGTGACCGCGACCAGCTCGCCGCGCTCGAGATGATCGTCCACCCGGCGGTGGTCGATCGGCGCGAGGCGTTCATCATCGACCATCGCCATGCCCCGGCGCTGTTGTTCGACATTCCCTTATTGTTCGAAACCAAGGGCGAAGGCGCATTCGACAAAGTGATCGTGGTCTCTGCCCCGGCCGCGGTGCAGCGCGTGCGCGTGATGGCGCGGGCGGGCATGACCGCCGACAAGCTGGCGCAGATCCTTGAGCGGCAAATGAGCGACGCCCTGAAACGCGAGCGCGCCGACTTCGTGATCGACACCGGGGGCAGCCTCGAGGCTACGCGCGCCCAGGTCGATGCGATCCTCGCTTGCCTCGGGCTCGGTGCGGAGCGATAATGCGGCATGCGTGAGATCATATTCGACACCGAGACCACCGGCCTCAGCCCGGCGGGGGGCGACCGCATGGTCGAGATTGGCTGCGTCGAAATGGTCAACCGGGTCGAGACCGGGCGCAGCTATCATGCTTATTT
>JBDSOV010000043.1:0-7426 GCA_039914575.1 Sphingomicrobium sp. | reverse complement strand
AAAAGGGAGAATGACAATGTCTGGTTCAAACCTTCAGCGCAATCTCGTCGCTGCCATTGCGGCGGTCCTGATGAGCACGGTCGCGGTCGGCGCAGCCATCGGCCCGGCGACTGCAATTGCAAACCCGGCGGTCACTGTCAGTGCATAAGCTCGAACCGATCGAGGCCAAGGTGCCGACCCGCACGCCGCGGATGGCCGAGCCCGAAGCGCAAGCGGACAGCCTAACCGTCCGCTTCGCCCCGCTCGCCACCCTGCTGTCGGGTCCCATCTTCACCCGCACCCGCGACATCATCGCGGCGAATGTCACCGAATTGCTCGACCGGTCGGAAGATCCGGCGCGGATGATCCGGATGATCATCCTCGAGATGGAAGAAACATTGGTCGAAGTCCGCGCGACGGCGGCCCGCTCGATTGCCGACATGAAGGAAATGCGGCGCGCGGTCGAACGCCTCGACGGGATTCAATATAACTGGACCGAAAAGGCCCAGCTGGCGCTCGAAAAGGGCCGCGAGGATCTGGCCCGCTCGGCGCTTGGCGAAAAGCAGAAGGCCAATGAAATGGCCGTCGGCCTGCGCGAAGAAGTCGCCCAGATCGAAGCGGTGCTACGCGGCTATGAAGCAGATATCGCCCGGCTTCAGGCCAAGCTCGCCGAGGCCCGTT
This sequence comes from Sphingomicrobium sp., assembly GCA_039914575.1. GTDB lineage: Bacteria > Pseudomonadota > Alphaproteobacteria > Sphingomonadales > Sphingomonadaceae > Sphingomicrobium. The sequence continues at coordinate 6,766 of JBDSOV010000043.1, read as the reverse complement.
CGCGCCAGGCCAGCATCGCCAACCGGCTCGAGAGTGCGGTCAGCCGCGCCAAGGCCAGCGAGATGCTGCATGGCGGCCGGACCGAGGACGCTTTCTCGCGCTTCGAGCAGCTCGAGCGCCGCGCCGACCTCGCCGAAGGCTATGCCGACGCGTTGGGGATGACCGGCCCCAAAAGCCTCGACGAAGAGATCGCCGAGCTTCGCGCTGCCGACCAGGTCGACGCCGAGCTGGAGCAACTCAAAGCCGCGCTTGCGGCGAAGAACTGATCGGGAAGGGACACGCAGACATGCCGTCAAATTATTCACTCAACCGCCGCGACAAGAAGGTCGCTGGAGTCTGCTCGACGTTCGGGGACATCTTCAACATCGATCCGACGATCCTGCGCATCGGATTCGTCGCCATCGCCATCTTGATCAGCTGGAAGCTGGCGATGATCGCCTACATTGGCGGCGGGATTTACCTGCACATGCAAAAGAACAAGGCCAACCGCCGGGGCGAACGTCAATCGGATTTCATGGCGATGGAAGATGTCGGCAAGGTTCGCCCGAGCGTCCATGCGATGCGCACCGAACTTGACGAGACCGACCGTCGGATGATGGCGATCGACCACCACATTGCATCCCAGAAGGACCATGAGCTGGCGCGGGAGATCGAAGCGCTGCGGGAGGAAAAATGATGTTCGACCCATTGGCAACCGGATTGATTGCGGCGAGCGTGATGTGCGCCATCGGCATTGCCGCCTGGGCAACGCTCAAGGGCTGGCAGGGCTGGCTCGAGCTGAAGCGGATGGAATTGGTCAGCGGCCGGGCGGAAGCCACGCTGCCCCCGACCGGCGGCGGCCGGATCGAGATCGCCGACCTCAAGGAACGAGTCCGCAAGCTCGAGGCGATCGCCGCCGGTATCGATCTTTAGATTGTCTCGCTGCTCGGATGTCCCCCCCGACATCCTGCGCTGTTCGATCCCCGCGGCATGCTTTCCCCGACATGCCGCACCCGAAGCGACCCGGACCCCCACCGTCCGGGCCGCTTTTGCGTGGCGCTGTATCGCTTGACGATCGAAGGGCGTTCGCTACCGATTGGCGCATGGGTGCCGGTCACAATCACGCGGGTCATGATCATGCGGGCGGCGGCAATTTCGGCCGCGCGTTCATCATCGGCATCATCCTCAACCTGACCTTCGTGGTGATCGAGACCATTTACGGTTTCGCCGCCAATTCGATGGCGTTGCTGGCCGACGCCGGGCATAATCTGTCCGACGTGCTGGGGCTGGTGGTGGCCTATGGTGGCGCGCTGTTGGTCAAGCGGCGACCGAGCCCGCGCTTCTCCTATGGCCTCAAGAAAAGCTCGATCCTCGCCGCCTTGATCAACGCCTTGCTGCTGCTGGTCGCGGTCGGTGGGATCATCACCGAGGCGATCCGCCGGCTGATCGATCCCGAGCCGTCGAACGGGATGACGGTGATCGTGGTCGCCGCGGTCGGGATCGTCGTCAACGGGGTCACCGCCTTGCTGTTTGCGCGCGGCCGCCATGGCGACCTCAACATTCGCGGCGCCTATCTCCACATGGTCGCCGACGCCGCGGTGTCGGCGGCGGTGGTGGTCGCGGGCTTGGCTATGCTGAGCACCGGGGCGCCATGGATTGACCCCGCGATCAGCCTGGTGGTGGCGGCGGTGATCCTGTGGGGCACCTGGGGCCTGCTCGCCGAATCGACGTTCATGACGCTCGCCGGCACGCCCAAGAATATCGAATCGGCACAGGTCGCCCGCGCGCTTGAGAAATTGCCCGGGGTGGTCGGCACCCACCATCTCCACATCTGGTCGCTGTCGACCACCGAGACCGCGATGACGGTCCATTTGCAGGTCGCCGACGAGGTCGATCGTGACCTCGTCCTTCGCCAGGCCAATGCCTATGTCCACCAGATGTTCGGGATCGACCATTCGACCATCCAGGTCGAACGGTTGGCGGCTTCATCGGGCAATGATTGCACTGATGGCGACGATTGCGGCCATTCCTGATGGTTGAAGCCGGCGGCTTAATATTTGAAGCTTGCGGTCAACCTGATGTCGCGCCCCGCGAGCGGGGCATAATCCTTGAGCAGGCTGGCGTGGCGCCGCGCGACGACATCGAAGATGTTGTTGGCGTTGAGCCCAAGCGTCAGTTCGGGGCGAGCGTCGAGCGGATGCCAGTCGACCCCAAAATTGAGCACGGTGAAACCGGGCGTCTCGCTCTCCAGCTGGGCATTGCGCCGTTGGGCGAACACCCGTTCGACCTCGACCCGGCCGTCGACCGGGCCGCGTGACCCGGTCAGCGCGCCGAGCAGGCGCAGCGGCGGGATCTGCGGCGCGGGGCCGAACCCCTTGATCGTCGCGCGGGTCGCGTCGGCGACCAGTTCGCCCCCCCAGTCGATGCCTGCTGCAGTCCCGAGCTTGGCCTCGGCCTCGACCTCGAATCCGTAATAGTCGGCCTTGCCCTGGCGGTAAGAATAAATCGGTAGATCATCTTCAATTTCTCCCGTCGCCGCCTGGTAAATGAAGTTGGAGAAACGGTTGAAATAAGCCGTCGCGGTCAGCTTGAACGGTCCGGCGCTACGCTTGATGCTGGCTTCGAGTCCCAGGCTCTGCTCGGTCTTGAGGTCGGGATCGCCGATTTCGAATGCCTGCGTTCCGGCATGGGGGCCGTTGGAGAAGAGCTCCTCGACCGACGGCGCGCGCACCGAGCGGGCGATATTGATCCCGGCCTTCCAGCCGCCGCCGAGTTCGTGGGTTGCCCCGGCCGACAGCGACAATGCGTTGAACGACCGCTTGAGGTCGGGATTGCCGATATCGGCGTCCGCCTCGGCGCGCAGCCGACTATGTTCGAAGCGCAACCCCGCCTCGAGCCGGAGCGGGCCGCGCTTCACTGACTGGAGGGTAAAGATCCCGCCTTGCTGCTGACGGCTCTCGGGCAGGAACTTCTCCTCGCCAATGATGAACACGCGTTTGGTAACACCCTGGATTCCGGTGGTTCCTTCCCAGCCTGATCGCTCGGCCTGGACGAGATCGAGCCGTGCCTCGCCGCCGCGCGCGAAAAAGCTCGATCCGATCGCGCCATCGGGCTCGAGCTCGTCATGATGATAGCGCGCTGCTCCGGCGCGGAACCGGAGTTGCGAAAATGCGCCAGACAGCGGCACTTCGGCGCGCGCATCATAGCGCGTTTGCTTGACGTCGATCCGTGGCGCCTCGGCTTCGACCGCAGGATCGAGCGAGAAGCGGATCGGCACTCCGTACAGCGCGGTATGCCGAGTGACCGACACGCCGACGTTGAGACCGCTATCGACATACGCCACTCCGCTCGCGAAATCGGCGGATTCAGCTTTGGTGTTGGGGAGCTTGCCTTTGACGTCGGCAAGCTCGCGGATCTCGGCGAACGGGCTGGCACGGGCCTCGTCGCGCAAATCATCCGACAGCAAGTGACCGCCGGTGCGCAGATCATCGCTGCGCGACAGGCTGGCATCGCCGTGGAACACGAAATGGTCGAAGATCGGCACTGACAAAGCCAATGCTGCCGAGCGTTCGTCGGCGGCGCTGCCATAACCGAGCAGACCGACCGCGTGGAGCGGCTCCTCGGCGCGGCGCGGAATGCGCGAATCCACGACATTGACCATCCCGCCGATCGCCGACGATCCGAACGGAAGCGCCGCCGGGCCGCGCAATACCTCGATGCGGTCGGCGGTCAGCGGGTTGATCGCCACCGCATGATCGGCGCTCGACGCGGAGACGTCGAAGCTGCCGATGCCGTCGGTCAGCACGCGGATTCGGTCGCCGCCCAATCCGCGCAGGATCGGGCGCGACGCGGTCGGGCCAAAGCTCGATGCCGACACGCCGGGCAGGCGGGTCAGCGTATCGCCGATCGACGGACGGATCGCGCTCACCAATTCCTGCCCGCCGAGCACCGACACGCCGCCAAGCACATCCTCGGTGCGGCGACGCACGCCGGTGACCACGATCGCTTCGTCATGCGCGCGGGTATCGCGCGCGACGGGAACGGCGGGTTCCTGCACTTCGGTCGGGGGCGCCGGATCGACGGGCTGGGCGAGCAGCGCTGAAGGCGCGAAGGCAAGCGGCAGTGCGAACAGAATAATCGAGCGAGGCATAGAGGTTCCTTGAAAGCCTGGCGGCTCTCTAACGTATGATGATACAACATCGCAATGGAAGCGACTGGCGTTCGTCGTGGCGCTCTGGCGGTTGGTCGAAACGCGTCGCTCGCCCGATCCGCACGGCTGCGCTAGGGGACGGCGATGTTCATGACCCATCTCGATTGCTCGCTGACCGGCGAGCGCTACAATTCCGACCGGCTCCACAATCTTTCACGCGCGGGCAAGCCGTTGCTGGCGCGCTACGACTTCGACGCGGTCAAGCGAGTGCTCGGCCCCGATATCCTTGCCGCGCGCCCGCCGGGGATGTGGAAATGGCGTGAATTGCTGCCGATGCCGGCAGGCGCCGAGCTGGTCAGCCTGGGGGAGCCCGAGACTCCGCTGGTCGCGCTCGACGCCACTGGCAAGCGCCACAATGTCCGAGCGCCGCTGGTCAAGGACGAGGGGCGGCTGCCGACCGGTTCGTTCAAGGCGCGCGGACTCGCCGTGGCGGTCAGCATGGCCAAGCATTTCGGAGTCACCCGCATCGCGATGCCAACCAACGGCAATGCCGGGGCGGCGCTGGCGGCCTATGGCGCGCGGGCGGAGATTGAGACGATTGTCATCTGCCCCGCCGAAACCCCCGCAATCAACATCAGCGAGACTGCGGCATATGGCGCCAAAGTCTATGTCGCCGACGGCCAGATCGACGAATGCGGGGCGTTGGTCGGCAACGGCGCAGCGGAGGGGCTGTGGTTCGACTTCTCGACCTTGAAGGAGCCTTATCGGATCGAGGGCAAGAAGGTGATGGGGCTCGAGCTCGCCGAGCAGCTCGGCTGGCAATTGCCTGACGCAATCTTCTATCCGACCGGCGGCGGCACCGGGCTGATCGGCATGTGGAAAGCGTTCGACGAGCTGGAGGCGATCGGGCTGATCGGGCCGGAGCGCCCGCGCATGTATGCGATCCAGGCCGAGGGCTGCGCGCCGATCGTGCGGGCGTTCGAGGCGGGCGAGGAGTTTGCCACTCGCTGGGACGGCGCGGCGACGATCGCGACTGGTATTCGCGTGCCCAAGGCGGTCGGCGACTTCCTCATCCTGCGGGCAGTGAGAGCGAGCAACGGCGCGGCGATAGCGGTTCCGGAAGAGGCGATCATCGAAGCGGTGCGCGACGCGGCCCACAACGACGGCTTCTTGCTGTGCCCCGAGGGCGGCGCGGTGCTCGCCGGTTGGCGACTGGCGCTGGAGCGCGGATTGGTCGGGAAGGACGAAAGCGTGCTGCTGTTCAATTGCGCCAACGGCAACAAATATCCGCTTGCGGACACTTCGCGGCGGATCGAGTTGGCGACGGTGGAGGCTGGTTCGCTCTGAGCACCAGACACAAATTAGCTCCGGAACCGAAGATCCCGGGGCTGCTGCAAAACCTCCAGATACAAGTAAGCCCCGGAACCGAAGCTCCCGGGGCTGCTGCAAAACCTCCAGATACAAGTAAGCCCCGGAAACCGAAGTTTCCGGGGCTCCATGGTTCGCCTCCGAAGATTTGAACCACGTTAGCATAACGACAGATCGGGCAGGTAGTTCCACCGGCTCGAAACTTTTTTGACGTTTCCTTCAAATCAATCTGCGAGACCGGATCGCATTGGGGGCGCCGAAGCGGACCGGACCGGCGACCATCCGGAACGCATCGCGTGCTGCTTCATTTACTACATATCAAGGGACGGCGTTTAGGGAGAATGCGCTCGCTCACAAAGGTTCGCTGATCGATGTTGGAAACGATGACCCGCAAACTGCACGCCAAGTCGGCGGCACTGCTCGTTTCCCTCGAATCGAGCCTCGACCGGATCATGCAGCTGTGGCTGCTGCTGGCGGGCCTCGCCGCGGCGGTCCGGATCGCGCTGAGCCCGATCCCGTCCGGTCTCGAGCCGGGCACCTTCGCTCCTTACCTCCTGCTGATCTTTGCGCCGTTCGCGTCAATGGTCCTGGCGCTGCGCTGGTTCGCCAATGGCGACCTTTTGGCCCAGCCGGCGGTTCGGCTGGCGCGGATCAGCGCATGGCGTTCGATCAGCCGATCCGAGGCGATCCGCCATTCGCTCTATGGCGCGGGCGGGTTCATGGTGTCGCTATTGGTCGGAATGCTGCTCAACGTGCCGGTCCGCGCCGCCGAATATTTTGCCGCCATGCCGGCGCTGTCGGGGCCAGTTCCGCCCTGGCTGGCAACGCTGCACCTGATGATGACGATCGACGTGGTGTTATTGACCAGCCTTTATTCGATCGCCTTTGTCGCCGCGCTGCGCCGGGTTCCTTCGTTTCCGAGGCTGCTGGTGGCGATCTGGTTGCTCGATCTGGCGATGCAGTTCGCAACCGCGCAGATGGTCGCCGGAATGGAGGATCTTCCCGCAAACGTCGCCGGGGCGCTGCAGCCGTTGCTTGAGGGCAATGTCAAGAAAGTGCTGATCAGCATCGCCGTGTGGCTGCCCTATTTGCTGCTGTCGAAACGGGTCAACGTCACCTATCGCCACCGCGTCCCGGCCTGAGCGGCTGGGGCACGGCGCTTGGCTGTCCCGCGGACAGTTTGTGCGCGACGATGGTGCCGGATGCAGGAATCGAACCCGCGACCTTCGGTTTACAAAACCGCTGCTCTACCATCTGAGCTAATCCGGC
>JBDSOV010000229.1:0-3417 GCA_039914575.1 Sphingomicrobium sp. | reverse complement strand
CTCGCTCCTGCAGGTGGCGGCCGCAGGCTGACGGAGGGGTTGGTGCGGCGAGGACATACTCCTCCGGCGCTCAGCGCCCCCCCCAAGGGGGAGGAGCGAATTCTTCAAGCGATCTTCTGCCCGGTCGCTTCCCAATCCTTGAGGAACGCGGCCAGCCCGGCGTCGGTCAGCGGATGCTTGAACAGTGACCAGATCACCGCCGGCGGCGCGGTCATCACGTCGGCGCCCAATTTGGCGGCGTCGAGGACATGGATCGAGTTGCGCACGCTGGCGACCAGTATCTCGGTCGCAAAATCATAATTGTCGTAGATCAAGCGGATGTCGGCGATCAGTTCCATTCCCGGCTGTCCGATATCGTCCAGTCGCCCGACGAACGGCGAAATGAAGCTCGCCCCCGCCTTGGCCGCGAGCAACGCCTGATTGGCCGAGAAACAGAGCGTGACATTGACCATCGTCCCGTCGCTCGACAACGCCTTGCAGGCTTTTAGCCCATCGCGCGTCAACGGCACCTTGACGGCGATATTGTCGGCGATTTTGCGCAGCCGCTCGGCCTCTTTCATCATTTGCGCATAGTCCAGCGCGACAACTTCGGCCGAGACCGGGCCGGGGCAAACACCGGCGATCTCGGTCACTGTCTCGATGAAATCGCGACCCGATTTCTTGATCAGCGACGGGTTGGTGGTCACCCCGTCGAGCAGCCCGGCATCAGCCAGTTCCTTGATGTCGGCGATCTCGGCGGTGTCGGCGAAGAATTTCATGGCGAATGCGTCCTTACGGCTTCGGGGGGATTTGCCACCCGATAGCCGTTGGCGCCAATAAGGTCACCCGATTCGGGGCGGGTGAGGAGAAAAGCATGACCGTGACCGTCGAGCGCCGCGACACTGGCCAGCTTTCGATCACCCTCTCACGTCCCAAACAGCGCAACGCCCTGACCGTCGCAATGTATGCCGCTTTGGCCGACGCGGTCGAAGGCGCGGGCAGCGATCCGTCGATCCGGGTGATCACGATCGAGGGCGACGGCGAGGATTTCACCGCTGGCAACGACCTCTACGATTTCCTCAAGGAGATGCCCCCTCCGGGCACCACCGACATTCCGGTGTGGCGATTCCTCCGCGCGATGGCCAAAAACCAGGTGCCGATCATCGCCGCGGTCCACGGCAATGCGGTTGGCATCGGCACCACCATGCTGTTTCATTGCGACCTCGTGCTGGCCGAGGCCGACGCACGCTTCGTCATGCCATTCGTCGATCTCGGGCTGGTGCCGGAGGCGGCCAGTTCGCTGATCCTGCCGCGTCTCGCCGGACGCCGACGCGCCGCTCGTTATATTCTGCTTGGCGAGCCGTTCGGGGCCGAGGCCGCCGCCGACTTCGGGCTGGTCAGCCACGTCGTCCCCAAGGGCGAGATCACCGCCGCGCTGGCCAACACAGTCGCCGCCTTGCTCGCCAAGCCGCCCGAGGCACTGCGCCAGACGCAGGCCCTGCTTCGGCGCGAGAATGTCGATGAATTACTCGACCGGATCGAGCTCGAAAATGGCCATTTCGCTGAGCGGCTCGCCTCCGACGAGGTCAAGCAGGCGATTGCGTCCTTTTTCTCCGCGAAGGCCCGCGCCAGCGCCTGATGGTCTGACCCTAAAAGGCGGTCCAGACGCGTTTCGAGCGACTGACGCTGATCGTCGGTCCGGGGAACAGCAGCATGTCGGTCTGCTGCGTGTAGGTGACTTTCAGGTCGAGAAAGTTAGCATTGTCTAACGTCCCCGCCTGCGGTGGGGTGATGATGAAGCTGCCCGGCCCGATGCCGTACACCGCGTCCGTAATCTTGTCCTGGACCGCGGTGTTGGTCGGCTTGGGAAACAAGGTCGCCATGCGCGACCCTTCGCCGAGCCCATGCTGAATTCCGGACATTGCGCGGAACACTAGTCCGAGCTGGACGATCATCCACATCAGCACGATCAGCGCCGGCAATGCGAACGCCATTTCGATGACTGCCGCGCCATCCTGGTTGCGGCGGATTTTCTTCAGGTGACGCATCATTCGGTCCTCATTCCGGCGCTGGCCTGAATCCGGTATTTCCCGCCCTCGTCGATCCCGGAAAAGTGAACCGGGAACAACGGTTCGTAATCGTCCCAAATGGTCATCTGGATCCATTTCGACGAGACTTCGTCTTCGGCGCAATCAACGTTCGCGCTCAGTACGCCATTGCATTCGAGGCGATGAGTCACGGTCACGTTGGCGGCGGTAATCGGCGCGGTCTTGCAGCTGCCGTCCTGATTGGTGCCGTTGACCTGGCACACCGCCTCGTTGACGATCGTGTCTTCGACCGACGTGATGCCGGTGGTTTGCATGACTTTCTCGATCGAGCGCTGAGCGGCCTGCTCCAGCCGCAACTTGCTGCTGAAGCCGTTCGACAGGTCGACCACGCCGACCGTCATCAGCGCGATCACCGGAGCGACAATCGCCAGCTCGATGATCGCGGCGCCGCGTGTCGCGCGGCACAGGGTGAGAAAGCGGCCAGTCATGCGACCAGCCTCACGCGAAGGCTCGTGGTGATCGCACTGATCCCGAGGCCGGGGCAATTCGCAGTGAAATTGTTCATTCCGCTATTGCCCGACCAGTAAATTCTCTTGGCGACGAACTGGGTGCACTTGGCGGTGCCGGTGCCATTGCCGTTGTAGGTGAGCTGCTGATTCGGGAAATATATCGCGCCGGTGATGTTTGCCGCCGACGTGCCGTTGATCAGGTTCGGGCTGTTGGACGAGATGTTGCCGGTCGGCGAATTGTCCGTCGCGCGGCGATCCTGGTAGATCGCCATCCCGGCCCACTTGCCCTCGGTCGGCGCAGTTGCGCTCAATGAGCCGGTGGCGTTCATGGTCAGCGAGCCGATCGGCTGCGTCCCGCTATTCCGGTTGGTCAGCACCAAGGTCGCGTTGACCAGGTTCAGCCGCCCCTGGATGTTCACGCTTCCGCCGCTGATGATGTACAGGCCGTCTTTGAGCGTCAGCGTACGGTTGGTGCCGACGCTGAGCGAGGCATAGCAACTACCGCCGACCACTTCGAGGCCAGTGTTGGAATTGCCGATCGTCAGCGCCGGCAGCGGCAAGGTTCCGCAGGCCGCAAATTCGTCGGCACTGGGTTCCAGATCCTTATAGGGGTCTTCCAGCGCCGGCGAATAAGGCTGATACTCGCCAACGTTCCATTGGCTCGACTGCTGGATGGCGCCCGACGCCGCGAGAACTGTCGCGGTCACGTTTCCATTGCCCTGCCCCGCAGCCGCGTTGGTCGAGGTCGAATTGGTCATCATCCCGCAATCCATGACGATGGTTGCGCTGCCGGTCACCTGGATCCCGGTCTTGCTGTTGTTCTGCAGGCTGAGCACGCAGAATTCGCCCGCGCTCGATACCGTCGCGGCGGTGGCCGTGGT
>JBDSOV010000187.1:0-3536 GCA_039914575.1 Sphingomicrobium sp. | reverse complement strand
AGGATCCCGAGCGCGAGGTCGATCAGGGTCGCGATCAGCGCGATCCAACGCGCACCGCTGGCACTGAGGAACAATGCGATGACGCCCGCGAGGAGCGGGACCGCGATCAGGATGGAGAGGATCGGGAGGCCGGTCACGATGCCCACCAGAAAACCCAGCTGGTGGCGGCGATCAGGCCGAGCAGCATGACCAGGGCATAACTGTAGACATAGCCCGACTGGAGCCGCGTGGTGAGCTTGTTGCCGAGCCCGACCGCGAACGCGGCGCCATGCGGGCCGAAGCGGTCGATGGTCTTCTCGTCGCCGCGGTGCCACAGGAAGCGGCCGATCGCGAACGACGGGCGGACCAGAACTGCGTCATACAATTCGTCGAAATACCATTTGTGCATCAGGAAGCGATGCAGATGCGGGAACATCGCGACGAAGGCGGCGGGCGCGCCGGGCCTGGCCATATAATTGCGATAGGCCAACGCTAGCCCGATCAGCATCACCGCCATCGGGGTGTATTTCACCCACATCGGCACCTCGTGCATGGCATGGGCGAGATGCTCGCTGTAAGCGACGCTGCCGCGCCAGAATTCCGCCCCTGCCTCGGTCCCGACGAAGGCTTCGTGGAACGCCAGCCCGGAGAAGATCGCGCCGAACGACAGCAAGGCCAGCGGCACGAGGATCGTCCACGGGCTTTCGTGCGGGTGATAGCCGGCGGTGCCTTCGACTTGGCGGGCGCCATGTTCCTGCGCGCTGTCATGGTCGGACGCGGTTTCGGCCTGATCCTCGTGCTGACCATGCGTGGCGTGCTGGATATGCTCCGACCCTGCCCAACGCGCTTTGCCGAAGAAGGTCAGGAAGATTAGTCGCCAGCTGTAGAAACTGGTCAGCAGCGCCGCGAATGCACCGATCCAGAAGGACAATGTGCCCGAGACTGTGCCGCTCGCAAATGCGCTTTCGAGGATCGCGTCTTTGGAGAAATAGCCGGCGAATCCGATTCCGAAAATGCCGACGCCGGTGATTGCCAGCGTGCCGAAGATCATCGCCCAGAATGTGTACGGGATTTCCTTACGCAGCGCGCCATAATGCCGCATGTCCTGCTCATGGTGCATGGCGTGGATCACCGACCCGGCACCGAGGAACAGCAATGCCTTGAAGAAGGCGTGGGTGAACAGGTGGAACATCGCCGCGCCGTACGCGCCTGAGCCCGCGGCGAAGAACATGTAGCCTAATTGCGAACAGGTCGAATAAGCGATCACCCGCTTGATGTCGGTCTGCACCACCGCGACGGTCGCGGCGAAGATAGCGGTGGCGGCGCCGACATAAGTGACCACGGTCAGCGCATCGGGCGAGACTTCGAACATCGGTGACAGTCGGCAGACCATGAACACGCCGGCGGTGACCATCGTCGCGGCGTGGATGAGGGCGGAGACCGGGGTCGGCCCCTCCATCGCGTCGGGCAGCCAGGTGTGGAGGCCCAATTGCGCCGATTTGCCCATCGCGCCGACGAACAGCAACAGGCACAGCAGGGTCATGGTGTCGACCCGCATCCCGGCGAAACCGATGGTCGATCCGGCCATTCCGGGGGCGGCCTCGAGGATCGCGGGGATCGATACCGTGCCGAACACCAGGAAGGTGCCGAAAATGCCGAGAGAGAAGCCGAAATCGCCGACGCGGTTGACGACGAACGCTTTCACAGCCGCCGCATTGGCCGAGGGCTTGTGGTACCAGAAACCGATCAGCAGGTAGGACGCCAGCCCGACCCCTTCCCAGCCAAAGAACATCTGCACCAAGCTGTCAGCGGTGACCAGCATCAGCATCGCAAAGCTGAACAATGACAGATAGGCGAAGAAGCGCGGCTGGCTCGGATCCTCCTCCATATAGCCCCAGCTGTAGAGGTGGACGAGGCTGGAGACGGTGGTGACCACGACCAGCATGACCGCGGTCAGCGCGTCGACGCGCAGCGCCCAGTCAACGTTGAGCGCGCCGCTCTCGATGAACTTGAGCACCGGGACGACCTCGGCCCCCGCGCTGCCGCCAAGGTAGGCGAAGAAGATCGGCCAGCTGAGCAAGGCGCCGACCATCAATGCGCCGGTGGTGACCACCTTTGACGCGGTCTTGCCGATGATGCGTCCGCCCAGCCCCGCGACAATCGCGGCGACGAGCGGCAGGAAGACGATAAGGATGACGGGGTGCATCAGCCGCGCATCCGATCGGCATCATCGACCGCGATCGAGCCCTTGCGGCGGAAGAAAATCACCAGGATCGCGAGCCCGATCGCGGCCTCGGCGGCGGCGACGGTCAGCACGAACATCGCGAACACCTGTCCCGTGACATCGCCGAGATAGGCGCTGAACGCGACCAGGTTGATGTTCACGGCGAGCAGGATCAGCTCGATGGCCATCAGCATCAGGATGATGTTGCGTCGGTTGAGGAAGATGCCGAGCACGCCGATGGTGAACAGGATCGCGGCGACGGTGAGGTAGTGGCTGAGGCCGATCATAGCTTGATCCCCTCGCCCACGCCGGGTTGCATATTCTTGACCGCATCCTCGGGCCGCCGCGCAATCTGCTTGGCGATGTTCTGCCCGCGACTGTCAATACGGCTGCGGTGGGTTAGGACGATCGCGCCGATCATCGCTACCAGCAGGATCAGCCCGGCGATTTCGAACGGGAACAGGAAGCGGCCGTAGAGCGCCTCGCCGACTGCTTCGATGTTGGGCTGGACCGGGCCGGTGGCTGCAGTGGGCGCTGTGATGATCGGCCCGGCCTGGCGGGCGTTGGCGGCAATGACGATCTCACTCAACAACACCAACGCGATCATCAGTCCGAACGGCAGGTTCCTGGTGAAGCTCGAGCGGAGGCGGGCGAAGTCGACGTCGAGCATCATCACCACGAACAGGAACAGCACGGCCACTGCACCGACGTAAACGATCACCAACAGCATCGCGATGAATTCGGCGCCCAGCAGCAGCATCAGCCCCGCCGCGTTGAAGAAGGCAAGGATCAGCCACAACACGCTATGCACCGGGTTGCGCGCGAAGATCACCAGCATCGCGGAAGCGATGGTGAGCGTCGCGAACAGGTAAAAGGCGAGCGTGGTGATCAACGTGAGCCCTCGAACCTGCTTTGGATTTCAAAGTATTTTTTCACACGATAAATTTCCTTAGTCCCGCTTTCGCGGGAATCATCGATAAGGAGCTGCGGGAAGATCATCGGTGGCGGGCCATTATCTGTAAGCCGCATCGGCGGCAAGGTTGGCGGCGATCGCGCCTTCCCAGATGTCGCCGTTGGCGAGTAACTTGGCTTTGTCGTAGAGCAGTTCCTCGCGCGTTTCGGTGGCGAATTCGAGGTTTGGCCCCTCGACGATCGCGTCGACCGGGCAGGCCTCCGCGCACAACCCGCAATAGATGCATTTGACCATGTCGATGTCGTAGCGGGTGGTGCGACGGCTGCCGTCCTCGCGCGGCTCGGCCTCGATCGTGATTGCCTGCGCCGGGCAGATCGCCTCGCACAATTTGCACGCGATGCAGCGCTCCTCGCCATTGGG
>JBDSOV010000179.1:0-2993 GCA_039914575.1 Sphingomicrobium sp. | reverse complement strand
ACAATCTGCTCGGCCAGGCGGTGGTGACGATGCACTCGGCCGCCAACCGCAAGGAAAGCCGCGGCGCACATATGCACGAGGATTTCCCCAACCGCGACGACGCCAACTGGATGAAGCACACCATCGCCACGTTCGACGGCTGGGGCGGGACGGGCGGCAGCGTCAAGATCGACTACCGCCCGGTGCATGAGTACACACTCACCGACGACATCGCCTACATCAAACCCAAGGCGCGGGTGTATTAAACGACTGCGCATGCACGAATTTGCGGGGGCGTGCGGAGTGATCCGCGCGCCCTTTTCGCTGGGTTAGAAACCTTGAATCTACGATGAGGCGTGCATTTCTGTCGATGAACGGTTGACGATGAACCGTGCATTATCGTAGACGAACCGAGTTCCAACCATGGGAGTGGAGAAAATGTTCGCATCGGACGGAGAGAAATCGCCGGGGCGCAAACTGTTGTTTGCGATCCTCATCGGCCTGGCGCTGTCGATCCCGATCTTCTCGGTCTGGTTGTTGGTCTATGACCGGCAAAGCCAGTCGCAAGCCGCCAGTGCGTCGATCACCGAGGGCTGGGGCGGGCATCAGGCGATGAGCGGCCCGGTACTGGTTATCCCCTACCGCCAGACCACCACCGAAACATCGACCACATCGGGCGCCGCGGTGACCCGCACGCAGGAAGTGGTGCGCGAACTGACGCTCGAGCCCGAGGGGGTGGAACTCGCGACCCGGATCGACCCGCAATTGCGCAAGCGCTCGATCTACGAGGCGGTGGTCTATGACGCGAAATCGACCGGCGCGGCGCGCTTCGCCTTCCCAACCGATCTCGCGCGATACGGCGTCGATCCGGCGAAACTCGACCTCGGCCGCGCCGAATTGCGCTTCGGCCTGAGCGATCCGCGCGGGCTCGGCGCCAATCCCAAGGTCGGCATTGAAGGCCGCGCGCTGAAACTCCAGCCGGGTGGCGGAAGCGGTCCAGGCAAGGGCTTCTTCGCCTTCGTCGATGCCGCCGGCCTGACCGGCAAGTCGATGTTGGTCGAGTTCGACTATGGCTTCCGCGGCAACGGTTCGCTGACCCTCGCGCCGCATGCTGGCGACACCCATTGGAAGGTGACCAGCGCCTGGGCCAATCCGTCATTCGGCGGCTCGTTTCTGCCCGGCGTGCGTCGGGTCGATGACAAGGGTTTCGCCGCCGATTACCGGATTGGCAATCTCGCGCTCGGCCGCTCGCTCGTCTCGACCGGCAACAAGGGCGAAAGCAACATTACCGAAGCGGCCCCCGCGTCGGGCTATGACGGCGCGGTCGCGGCAGCCAGCGAGGAAGGCGCCGACATCGCTTCGATCGGCCTGATCCAGCCGGTGGATCTCTATTCGCGGGTCGATCGCGCGACCAAGTACGGCTTCCTGTTCATCGGCTTCACTTTCCTCGCCCTTTTAATGTTCGACATCATCGGCGGGGTCCGGGTGACGGCGGTCGAATATCTGCTGATGGGCGCGGCGATCGTCTTGTTCTTCGTGCTGCTGCTGGCGTTCGCCGAAGTGATCGGCTTCACCGCCGCCTATATTGTCGCATCGGTCGCCATCGCCGGGCTCAACACGGCCTATTCGGCGGCTGTGCTGGGCAGCTGGAAGCGCGGCTTTGTCATCGGCGGGCTTCTGATCGGACTGTATGCGATGCTTTACATCCTGCTCGGGCTCGAAGCGTTCAGCTTGCTGATCGGTTCACTGCTGCTGTTCATTGCGCTCGCCGCGGTGATGTACGCCACGCGCCGCATCGACTGGAGCGGAACGGTGAGGCCCACCGAGTAAGGGACTGGTCGAGGGATGCGGCTGTCGTTAAGGCCGCATCCCTTATGACCGATCATCGCCCCCCGAAACGCATTTTCCCATCCTCCAAGGTCGACGCGCAGGCCGCCAAGCATGTGCCCTCCTCGCCCCAGACCGAGAGCGAGGCCTACAAGCTCGCCTTCCAGGACAATGAGTTCCTGTTGCGCGAAGACCTTCGCGCCGTGCGCTTCCAGCTCGAACTGCTTAAGCCCGAATTGTTCATGAACGAGGCCAACATTGCCTCGACCATGGTGTTCTACGGGTCGGCGCGGATCCCCGAGCCGGCCAAGGCCGATGCGCTGATCGCCGCCGCGCATGACGAGCGCCAGCGCAAGGTGGCGGAGAGCCTAAAGGCCAAGTCGAAATATTATGACGTGGCGCGTGCGCTGGCGCGGCTGGCGAGCGATTTTCCGGTCGATCCCGAAGGCAAGCGCCATTTCGTGGTCTGCTCGGGCGGCGGGCCGTCGATCATGGAAGCCGCCAATCGCGGCGCCTGCGACCAAGGCAAGGAATCGATCGGGCTCAACATCGTGCTTCCGCACGAGCAATTACCGAACATTTTCGTCACCCCCGACCTCAGTTTCCAGTTCCATTATTTTGCGTTGCGGAAAATGCACTTTCTGCTCCGCGCTCGAGCGGTGGCAGTGTTTCCCGGCGGATTCGGCACGTTCGACGAAATGTTCGAATTGCTGACCTTGATCCAGACCGGCAAGGTGCGGCCGATGCCGATCCTGCTGTTCGGCCGCGAATTCTGGGAGCGGGTGGTCGATTTCAAGGGGCTGGCCGAGGAAGGCGTGATTTCGCCCGGCGACCTCGACTTGCTGCATTGGTGCGAGACCGCCGAGGAAGCGTGGGATTTCGTTCGCGAATATTATCCCGACTAAAGGTCACCCGAAATCCCGTTCGTCTCGAGCCAAGTCGAGGGACGTTGGTTCCGCGCGATAGGTGTCTCGACTAAGCTCGATACCAACAATGGTAGTGAGGGCACATCCCCCAATGCCGTTTGTCCCGAGCGTAGTCGAGGGACCTTCTCAGTGAGGCGTCGCCGGTGCGGTCGCGTTACCCTCGGCGGGCGTCGCGGCATTGCCCGCGGTGGGCGTTGCCGCATTGCCTTCTTCAGGCGCCGCGGGGGCGGCTTCGGCCGGCGCGGCGGGGATCGGCAAATT
>JBDSOV010000178.1:0-2527 GCA_039914575.1 Sphingomicrobium sp. | reverse complement strand
CCGCCGCCAGCGGGAAGGGGACCATCGCTCGCGCGCTCGCGGCGCATTTTGGCTTGCCGCACATGGACACCGGCCTGCTGTATCGCGCGGCGGCGCTCAACCTGGTCCGGTTCGGCGGCGACCCGGGCAATGAGTTTGAAGCGGTGCGCGCCTGCGACCTCGGCTCGGTATCGTTCGACGATCCCGAATTGCGCAGCGAGATCGTCGGTTCCTACGCCTCGCGCATTTCGGCCTATCCGGCGGTCCGCTCGCATTTGCTTGATCGCCAGCGGGCCTTCGCGACGCAGGATGGCGGCGCGGTGCTCGACGGCCGCGACATCGGCACTGTGATCGCCCCCGATGCGACCGTCAAACTGTTCGTCACCGCCTCGCCCGAGGTCCGTGCCCGCCGCCGCCTTGCCGAACTCACCGCACGCGGATCGAGCGCCCATTACGAGGAAGTGCTAGCCGACATCCACGCCCGCGACGACCGCGACTCCCATCGCGCCATCGCACCTCTGGTCCCGGCCGACGACGCGCTGCTGCTCGACACGAGTGAGATGGATGTGGCGCAGGTGATCACCGCGGCGCTGACCCTGGTCGAAAAGCGGCTCGTCGCCGCCTAAGCCACCACCGAGAAAGCGATCTTGCGCGCCTCAGGATCGGCCTCGTCCAACCGCACCTGGATCGCCGCGCCCGCCTCCACTTCGGCGTGCTTTAAGCGGCTCACCACGGGCAGCCCGCACAACTGGATCCGCGGCCCGCGCTGATCGACGTCGGTGACCACGGCGGCAAAGGTTTCGCCGATCCGCGGCTGGAGCACCACCGCTTCGGCGAGGTCGATCACCGCGCGCTGGATGTTGCCGCCCAGCGCATCGGCGCGGGCCATCACCTTGGGCAAGCGCTCGAACGCCTGGGCGGTCGCGGCGGGCACCGGGCGACCGTTGGCGACGGCAAAAGCGGCCATCACCACGTAGCGATCGGCCAGCCGGCGGAGCGGCGCAGTGCTATGGGCGTAAGTCGCCGCCATCGCCGCATGCCACGGGGTCACGCCGTCGCGATACGGCTCGTAGCTCGCGCCGGGGCTGGCTTTGCGAATGGCGAGCAGCAGCGCCGCCTGGTGCGGATCGGCGGGGTCGAGCATCCGTTCCATTTCGGGCGCCTCGCGGCCCTTTGGCCAGTCGATGCCCATCGCCTTGGCGGTGTTGCGCAGCCGCTTCAACGCGTAGCCCTCGGGCTCGGGCATCACCCGGAACAGTCCGGTGCGATGTTTCAGAAGGGCATCGGCGACCGCCAGGTTGCTGGCCAGCGACAGCGCCGCATTCTGTTGTTCAGCCGGGTTCTGGGGGCTGAGTTTGAGGTCGTAATGGCCGTCATGCTCGACCACTTCTTGCTCGGGCGGGTCGGAGCGGCTGGCGCCGCGCGCCGTCTCGGCTGCCGCGATCCGCTGGTTGAGCTCGGCGAATCCAGCGGGTAAATCGGACGCTGTGACGGTTTCGTAAGCGAGCTTGGCGCGGCTGCGGATCTTGACCCGCTCGACCCGCTCCAAATGCGCCGTTCCGTCGGCTTCGATCCGTGTCGAGAACAGGATCGCGGGGCGGATCACGTCGGGCAGCAGGCTCGCCGCGCCTTCGCTAAGCATCTGCGGATAAAGACTAATTTTGCCATCAGGGAGATATTGCGAGGTGCCCCTTGCCCAAGCCTCGCGGTCCATCGCCCCGCCGTCGTCAACGAACCAGCCGACGTCGGCGATTGCGTAGTGGCATATGATGCTCGCAGTGTGAACCTCGATCGCAAACGCCTGGTCGAGGTCGCGCGACGAGGCCGGGTCGAGCGTGACGAAATGCATGTCGGTGCGATCGATGTGGTCGCTCAGCGGTCGCTTCACCGCCGCCTCGGCCTCGGCGATCACCTCGGGCGGGAAGCTTTCGGGCAATTGATACTGGCCGCGGATCGCCGCCAGCCCGTCGCTCAAAATCCGCTCGGGATCACGCATGCTCTTCATCGGCCGCTGCTAGCGACTGTCAGGGCCGCTGGCCAGATCGCCCCTGTTGTGACGATCGGCCGATTTGACAAAACCTATCTGGTTCACGATTTGTTATGTTGCTGATCCGAACCGCGAGATCTGCCGTTACCGACCCCGATTTCCCGCGAAAAAGGCGGAAGTTCGCATTACGCAGTGCGACCTTCGTGACCTTCCGCGCCGCGACCAGTCGATCTGGGATCCACCCGATTCGCGCCACTTGCTTGCCTGTGGGCCGCCCTTCGGCTATGCGCGCCTCCGTCCGGCGGTCAGGTCTGCGGGCGCTTTGCTCCATCGCCATGCTTGCGACCGGAACAACCGCTCGTCCCCGATTGATCCGGATGCCTGCGCGGCATGGGGTCGTGTGGGCGGAAAATGGGTTTCCAGGTCCGCCTTACGGTAGTCCGGCCAATTCGGTCGGCGGCGGCATGAAAACTGACGTTCGAGAGTCTGATTATTTATGGCCACTACGGCATTTCCGAGCCGCGACGATTTCGCGGCACTCCTCAATGAATCACTCGGCGG
>JBDSOV010000125.1:0-3729 GCA_039914575.1 Sphingomicrobium sp. | reverse complement strand
CGATCACCCCCGCGCCGCCCGCGTGGTCGCTTTGTCGGGCGGATTCAGCCGCGACGAAGCGTGCGTCGAATTGAACAAGAATCGCGGGATGATCGCCAGCTTCAGCCGTGCGCTTCTGTCTGACCTGCGCGCCGACATGAGCGATGGTGAATTCGACGCCGCGCTGGGCGCGGCGATCGACCAGATCAGCGACGCGTCGGCCGGTTAAGGACGCGCCAGCGGCACATAGCCGCTGATGTCGCCCCCGGTGACGATCCGCGTCCCGGCGGTAAGCCAGGCATGGGCCTCGAAATCGCTCAGCATATTGCGTGGCACGCCGAGGGTCAGCGTGGTCGCGATGTCGTGGTGGCCAAGCCAGCGCCGCGCCGCAAGCGCCTGGACCAGGCAGTCGGCGCGCCACGGCAAACGCGCGGCAACGCGCGGGATCGCAAATGCCACGCGATCGACCAGCGCGGTCTGACGCCCATCGAGCTTAATGATCGCCGAAGGAGGGTCGGCAACCAGCGCCCGGGCGTGACGTGATTTGAGCCGCAGCCGGGCAAGTCCGAGTTCGAACGCGGCGTGGGCCAAATCGGCGATTGTCCTGCCGTCGAGCCCGGCAAGTCGCCGCACGACGCTAGCCATCGACCAAAATGCCCTGCGCTTCGAGATCGCCGAGGAAATTGCGCGCATCGGCCTCGATCACCGCCAGTTCGACTCCATAATCATCGGCCAGCTGCCGGCAAATCTCGGGGGTGGCGAGCCCGTCCTTGATCATCGCCCAGATCCGCGTGCCGACCGGGTCGAGCCCATAATAGGTGCCGTTGACGAGGTGGAGGATGACGGTCTCGTCCCCGACCGCGCTTTCGACTGCATCGTCGGAGGGGATGAGGCGCCGCTGGAGGATGTCGGTCATGTGGGCTCCAGCGCCGCGACCTGGTCGAGAATCGCCTGACGAACCTCGGGCAGCCGCGAATAATCGCGAGGATAGGTGATTTCGAAGGCTGGCACCCGGCGGGCGAGGGCACTGGCCTGCTCCATCCGGTCACGGGCGCGCGCCGTGTCGCTCGGGTCAAGCGCGAAACTGCTTTCGACCAGGGCCATGCACGCGTCTACCGGAGTGAGTCGGCGAAGCACGATTGGTTCATTTCCGTTTGGCGGGGCGATTGAGAACATCGCGCTGATCGGGATCGGGGCCTCGGCGACCCCGCCATCCTTCGCGACATCGATTCGTTCCTTGCTGGTGTAATAAGCGACCGGTCCAGCCGTCGCAGTCCCCCGCATCAATGCATCGATGGAGTCAGGTAACAATCGGAGACTTGGGTACACGGCTCGGACAGCCTGCTGGTCGCCGACCATGGATATTACCATCGCGTCGTCGCCCAGCAGGGGCATGCCCGCGAGATCGAAGCTCGCGGTAAGTGTCGACTTCCCGCGTCCGGATTGCCCCATCACGAGCAACGCTCGCTCGCCAACGCGAACACCACCGGCATGGACCACCAGCGACCCCGCATGAGCAATTAACCGCGGGTGGACCTGGTCGGCCAGGAAATGGTCGATCGTGATTTCGGATAGGCCCGGACTCGGGGAGGTGATGATGCGGCCGTCGGGATGAACATCGACGACCAGTTCAGACCCAAATTTAAGCCGATAGCCTTGCAATGACGAACGACGGGTCTGCCAGATACTGAGCGACGTTGCAGGATCCTGCCAGCACAGGCTCTCGGACTGAGCCCTATCGTTACAAGTCAGGGGAGAACCTGGCCTGCGAATCTCGCTGCTAAACGCAGCGGACTCGATCGGTCTGGCCGGAGCAATTCGGTTGATTGCCATTTTCCGAAGTTGGGCCCGTACCGGACGCAGTGAGGACTTTCACGCTTCCGAAAATTGTAACCCTCGGAGGCGAATACGCGCCACGATTGTTGGTCGCTGAACTGGGCATCTCAAGTTTCCTTAGCCATCACGAAGCGCGTCGATAACGCGATTCCGCCTCTCGGTCTATTTTTTCTATCAGTTAATTTAGCTACGATCCAACACCATAACGACGCAAGAAGCGATCAAGGGCGAAAAGTCGCAATATCAATCCGCTAGGTGAAGCGTTCGGATCGTCCCTTTGTTCCTTCAAAGCTCCGTTATCCAGATAGCGATGCAGTGGTGACAAAGGGAATATCATTTCCTCTCTCCATCCGGGCCATCGATCCAGTAGCTTGGCCGTGGTACCCCATCCAAGATGTTCCTTGCCTGATCGCCAAGCAATCGCCGCCGGAACCATCCGCTCGATCGCTCGGCGCAAGATCAGTTTAGGCCATCCGTCTGCCTCAAGCTGTGAGGGTGGCAAGGAGAGGCAAAAGCGGATTAGCCGAATATCCATGAACGGGTCGCGGCTTTCCACCCCGAACGATGCCGCCATCTGATCAAGGCGTTCCCGTCCCGACACAAGGTTGGGATGGAACACCGGCTGGGCTCGCCGAACGGCTTCGTCAGCGACAATCCGCACATGACGATCGGCATCGCGACGCCGCTCGCTGAACCGCACTCGACGCGCCAGCTCAGGCGACATCCCCGGCCAAGGCCTGAGCATTTGCCGCGTCCGCCGAACCGCGCGAATTCTTTTGGGGACGAACGCGACCCAGGCTGCGGACAGCAGCTCTTTGGCACCGAACCGGATCGGGCTGCCTGGCTTCCAGAACCGGATTCCCCCGCTGATTTCGCGATATACCTGGTAGAACCTCCCTCGCGCCAAGCAGTCCGCTATCCGATTGCCAGCGTTCAGGATGACATCGCTTGCTGCGCCGTCCAGCACAATGTTGACGCGATTCCGTCGTGCAGTTCGGTAAAGTCCGCGGAGCATTGTCCCATGGACCTCAAACGGATTGCTCTCCCGCTCCAATTCGCCGATTAGTTCGTCAGCCATGCTGTGGTAATCAGCCGGGGCAACCAGAATTGGCTTAATCCCCTCGATCGCCAGCGCTGCCTGAATAGCCTGTGTTTCCGGACACGTCGTTGGGTCGTCGCCGACCGCCGAAAAGGTCTTAAGCGGTTCCTCGCCTCGTGCCGACAAAATCCCTGCGGCGACTGCTGTAATTGACGACGAATCCAGCCCGCCAGACAGCATCGATCCGATCCCGCCCGAGTGGCGCAGTCGGCAACGGACCGCCTCGGTAAAAATCGTCATGAATGCGGCGGCATAGGCCTCGTCTGATGCCAGCAGGAGCGGGGGAGGAGCGGGGAATCGCCAGTAGCGGCGGATATTGAACCCTTCGGTATCTATCGTCAGGCAATGCGCCGGTGTGAGGCGGTGAATGTCTTCGAAAAAAGTCGAGGTGAAGTCATAGCCCTCTAGATCGGCAATGAGATCCGCGATTCGACCTTCGTTCAAGGTCTTGGGAACAGTGTTCGACACGAGTACGGCTTTGTCCTCGGTCGCGAACACGAAGGCACGCCCCGGCACGAAGCAATAATTAAATTGCCGCATGCCCATATGGTCGCGGGCGCAGAACAGGCGCTCTTCGCGCGGATCCCAGATGGCGAAGGCGAAATCACCGAGCAAATGCTTGGGGCAATCCTCGCCCCACTCGACGTAAGCGCGCAGGATCAGTTCGCCGTCGCCGATCGTCCGCGTTTCACCGCCAAGGTCGAGCGTGGCGATCAGCTCGTCGCGATTGTCGAGCCGAACGTCGGCGGTGATGGTGCAGCCGCTGGCCTGATCGGTCAGCGGAAGCTGTTCGACCAGCCCCTCGGGGGTCGTCG
>JBDSOV010000077.1:0-10161 GCA_039914575.1 Sphingomicrobium sp. | reverse complement strand
GACGCGGGACGGTGGGCGGAACAGTGCGCGCTCAAAAAGTGTTGAACGACATGGTAAAAACAGCATTAAGGTTTTCCATGTTCTCGTTTCCCGGCCTCCAGCGCATCCCGGTCCTTCTGTTCGGCCGACGCCAGCCGTTCACTTATGATTTGCTTGCCGAGCAGGGCTTTGGACGGTCGCTGGCCGATGACGCGCGGCTGTTCCTGACGACGTTCGTCGGCGGTCTTTTGTTCATGACCGTTTACCTCGCCTGACCTATTCCTGGCAGCCCACTCGTAAACCGTATCTGGCCTGAGCCCGGCCGTCGGCGCTTAGTCGCAGGCGAGGTGAAGTTTGTAACCCAGCCACGCGGCAATGATGCTGGCGAAGGCGACGATCAGCAGGCTGTCGTTGACCGTGACCCCCAGCATCACCGCCACCGTCAGGATCACTGTCGCAAGCACCATGAGGCCCGAATTGACGATGTTGTTGGCGGCGATCGTTCGAGCGGTTTCGGACTTGGGCACGGTGGTCGTCAAAAAGGCGTAGAGCGGCACCACGAACATCCCGCCCGCGATTGCCACCCCGAGCAGGTCGATCACGATCATCCAGCTTCCGGGCACGGCGAGGAAGGTCGACAGGCCGCGAAGCTCGGGTCCTGCCGGCGGCCAGCCCTTCACCCGCCGGTATAGGTCGAGCACGAACAGCCCCATGAAGATCGCCGAGACGGGTGAGAATTTGGCCGAGACCTGGCCGCCGAGCAGTCGGTTGACCGCGACCGAGCCAATCGCGACGCCAATTGAAAAAGTGCCGAGGAACAAGGTCGCGACCTGTTGGTCGGCGCCGAGACCATTTTTGACCAACGGCGGGAATTGTGCGGCGAGCACCGCGCCCATCGCCCAGAAGAAGCTGATCGCGAGGATCGCCAGGAACAACCGCGGGATGTGCAGCGTGGCGTTGACCAGGCGGATCGAGGCGCGGACGATATGCCAGTCCATCTTGAAGCCCGGCGCGTTGGGGTCGGGTGGCGCGGGGGGGACCATACCGCCGATCCAGCGCCCGATCACCGCGATCACCAATACGCCAACCGCTGCCCAGATCGCATGGAAACTGCCATCCGAATGGCGCAGCACAAGTACCCCGCCGAGTAACGTCCCGCCGAGGATCGCAACGTAGGTGCCAGCTTCGACCAGACCGGTCGCGCCGAGCACTTCGTCGTCGCGCATGTGCTGCGGCAAGATGGCATATTTGATCGGGCCGAAGAAGGTCGAGTGGACCCCCATCGCGAACAGCGCCGCGAGCAACAGCCAGATGATGTGGAAATAGAGCCCGACCGCGCCGACGATCATGATCAATATTTCGGCGGTCTTCACGATCCGAATGATCTTCGCCTTGTCCGACGCATCGGCGAGTTGGCCGGCGAGCGCGGAGAGCAAGAAGAATGGCAGGATGAACAGGCCGCCGGCGATCGCGCTGAACGTTGCCTCCTGCTCGGCATCGCGATAGATGCCGTAGATCACCAGCATGATCATTGAGGTGCGAAACAGATTGTCGTTGAACGCACCGAGGAACTGGGTGGCGAAGATCGGCAGGAAGCGACGGGTACGCAGAAGGTGCGTCACATTCTGCATTCGCCAAATTCTCTCCAGCCAAACCCGCGACCGCCATAGAGCATCGGTCGCCAACGGCAAGATTAGGCTTTCGCGCGGGCGCCGATTGGCCGTAAGCGGTGGATCACGATGCTGACCCTGCCCAATCTCCTGACGCTGTCGCGGATTTTCGCGGTGCCGATCCTTGTGTTCCTGCTGTGGCGGCCCAGCCCGGTCGATTATGCGATCACCTTCGTGCTCTATTGCATCGTCGGGATTACTGATTATTTCGACGGCTATCTAGCGCGCGCGCAGGGGCAGATTTCGCGGCTCGGCCAATTCCTCGATCCGATTGCCGACAAGATCATGGTCGCCGCAGTGCTGATCATGCTGATCTCCAGCCGCAAGGCCAATCCGGTGCCCGAGATCGAAGGGCTGCATATCATCGCCGCGTTGGTCATCCTGCTGCGCGAAATTTTCGTGTCGGGATTGCGCGAGTTTCTTGCGCCGCTGAATGTCTCGATGCCGGTTAGCAGCCTCGCCAAATGGAAGACGACCTTCCAGCTGGTCTCGCTCGGCGCGTTGATCCTCGGCGGCGCGTTTCCTGCCTACCTTTGGGTTCATCAGGTCGGGCTGGTCAGCCTGTGGGCGGCGGCGGCGCTGACCCTGGTCACCGGTTATGATTATTTGCGAATTGGCTTAAAGTACCTCGACTGATCGATTTTTCGATTGAGACTGACCAGTTTTAGTCGTTTCCGTCGGCCTGCGCCGACGCCTAGCGTCGTGGCGATTGTTCCATTTTTTTGGCATTTCATTTTGCAGGAGAAGACTTATGGATGCGAAGACCGGCGATAGCGGTTGTCCGATGAAAGGCACTGCGGTGCGCTCGTTACTCGGGCGGCAGAACCAAGACTGGTGGCCTGACTCGCTTCCACTCGACATCCTTCAGCAAGGCGGTGCCTCGCCCGATCCGATGGGCAATGACTTTGACTATGCCGAAGCATTCAAGGCGCTCGACTTTCAGGGGCTGAAGGCGGACCTGACCGCGCTGATGACCGACAGCAAGCCGTGGTGGCCGGCCGACTATGGCCATTACGGCCCGTTCTTCATCCGCATGGCGTGGCACGCTGCGGGGACCTATCGCACCGCTGACGGACGCGGCGGCGCGAGCAGCGGGCAACAGCGCTTCGCCCCGCTCAACAGCTGGCCCGACAACGGCAATCTCGACAAGGCGCGGCGCCTGCTGTGGCCGATCAAACAGAAATACGGTAAGCACATCAGCTGGGCCGATTTGTTCATCCTCACCGGCAATGTTGCGATCGAATCGATGGGCGGCCCGGTGTTCGGCTTTGGCGGCGGCCGCAAAGACGTGTTCGAAGCCGAGCGCGACATCTATTGGGGCGCCGAGGAGAAGTGGGTCGAAGCCTCCGAAACACGCATCCAGCCCGACCGCGAGCTCGAGCTTGAGCATCCGCTGGCAGCGATCCAGATGGGCCTCATTTACGTCAACCCGGAAGGGCCGGGCGGCATGCCCGATCCGCTCGGGTCAGCGCGTGATATCCGCATCACGTTCGAACGCATGGCGATGAACGACGAGGAGACGGTCGCGCTCACTGCCGGCGGTCATACCTTCGGCAAGGCGCATGGCGCGGGTGATGCGAGCCTGGTCGGCGATGCGCCTGAAGGCGCGGACATCGCGCTCCAGGGCCTGGGCTGGACCAGCAGCCACGAGAGCGGGATCGGCGAGCACGCCATCACCAGCGGGATCGAAGGCGCGTGGGTCAATACTCCCACCACATGGTCGGAGAATTACTTCCGGCTATTGCTCGAATACGAATATGAACTGGTGCGCAGCCCGGCCGGGGCGCAGCAGTGGCAGCCGATCGACCAGAAAGAAGAGGATAAGGCTCCGGCCGCGCACGATCCGTCCAAGCGCGTCCCGACGATGATGACGACGGCTGACATGGCGCTCAAGATGGACCCCGAATATCGCAAGATCTCGGAGAAGTTCCGCACCGATCATGAAGCGTTCAAGGACGCATTTGCGCGCGCCTGGTTCAAGTTGACCCACCGCGACATGGGCCCCAAGGGTCGCTATCTCGGGCCGGAAGTGCCTGCCGAAAACCTAATCTGGCAGGATCCGATTCCGGCCGGTACCGCGCCGTCCGCGAGCGACGTATCGGCGTTCAAGTCGGGCATCCTCGACGCCGGGTTGAGTGTCGGCCAGCTGGTCAAGGCCGCCTGGGCCTCGGCCTCGACCTATCGACGTTCCGATATGCGCGGCGGGGCCAATGGTGCTCGACTGCGACTTGCCCCGCAAAAGGATTGGGCGGTCAACGAGCCGGCCGAACTGGCAACGATTCTCGCCAAGATCGATGCTTTGCGCGGTAATTTGTCGATGGCGGACGCGATCGTGCTGGCCGGCACTGCGGCGGTCGAGAAAGCCGCCAGGGATGCGGGTTATTCGGTCGAGGTGCCGTTCACCGGCGGCCGTGGCGACGCGACCGCGGAGCAAACCGACGCCCACAGCTTCGACGTGATGGAGCCCAAGGCCGACGGCTTTCGTAACTACCTCGCCACCAAGCATAGCGTGAAGACCGAGGAACTGCTGCTCGACCGCGCTTCGCTGCTCGGGCTGTCGGTGCCCGAAATGACCGTGCTGCTCGGCGGCCTCCGCGTGCTCGGCGCCAACCATAAAGGCAGCAAGAATGGTGCGTTCACCACGCGGCCCGGCCAGCTGACCAACGACTATTTCGTGGGCTTGCTCGACAATGACACCTTCTGGGAGGTGGTCGATACCAGCGGCGATGAAGAGTTCATCGGCTACGACCGTGGCGGCAAGCAGAGGAAGTGGCAGGCCACGCGTACTGACCTGATCTTTGGCTCCAATTCGCAGCTTCGTGCAACAGCCGAAGTCTATGCCGAAAAGGGCAATGAAGCGAAGTTCGTCAAGGACTTCGTCAAGGTCTGGACCAAATTGATGAACGCCGACCGCGTCGACCTCGCGGCCTGACGCTCAGGGGCGCGGCCCGCTTGTCGGGTCGCGCCCTTCATCGCCGACGATCGCGCAAAGCGAAGTGGCCAGCATCCGGAATTCCTTGTCGCGCGGGCTTGATCGCCGCCATGCCAGCGCGATGCGACGCTTGCCATTCGCAGCTTCGAGCGGCAGCGCGATAATCCGCGTCCCGTCGAGCAAGCCGGCGTCGACCGCCATTTGCGGCACGAAGGTCAGCCCCAAGCCATTGTCGACCATCTGTACCAAGGTGTGCAGCGAGGTGCCGGTCATCGTCGCGGCAGCGCGCAATTCGGGGCGGTTGCAAGCGGCCAGCGCATGGTCCTTGAGGCAATGACCATCCTCAAGCAGCAGCAATCGTGCTTCGTCGATCGACCCCGCCTCGACCGACTGCGTCGGCGGCGCTTCGCCGAACGGGAAGGCGACCAGCAAGGCATCGTCGAACAAATCGACATGATCGACCTCGCCGCAGGCATAGGGCATCGCCAGCAGGATGCAGTCGAGCTGGCCGCGGTGGAGTGCGTCGCATGCCGCTTGGCTGGTATCCTCGCGCAGGAACAGGCGCAGGCGGGGGAAGCGGGTCCGGAGCACCGGCAGCATCGTTGGCAGCAGGAACGGGGCGATAGTTGGGATCACTCCCATCCTGAGTTCACCGGTCAGCGGCTGGCCCTCGGCGCGCGCCATGTCGGCCAGTTCCTCGCTCTCGCGCAGGACGCGCACCGCTTTGTCGGCGATCCGCGTTCCGAGCGGGGTGAAACGCACCACTCGGCGAGTGCGCTCGACCAGGGTGGTGCCGAGCAGGGTCTCGAGCTCGCGCAAGCCCGCCGACAGGGTCGACTGGGTCACGAAGCAGCTTTCCGCCGCCTTGCCGAAATGGCCATGGGCGCGGAGTGCGACAAGATATTGCAATTGCTTGGGGGTCGGGTGGTGAACGATCATTGGCGAATCCGATCAGTTCGCCGTCCATAATCGACCTGGGCGCTTGCCGCTACTGTCTATCCGATCGCGCGATACAGGCTGTAACCGCTGGTGAGGGTCAGGATCAGCCCGACGAACGTCAGCAGCAAGTCGGGATTGACCCGCTTGGCGATTATCGCGCCGAACGGCGCTGCACACACCCCGCCGATTAGCAGCCCGACGGTGGCAAGCGTGAAGGCTTCCCACCCCATCGCGGCGATGAACGTCGCGGAAATAGTGATGGTGACGAAGAATTCGGCGGTGCTGACGGTGCCGATCGTTTTGCGCGGATTGCTGCCCTGGATGAGCAGGTTGGAGGTCACAATCGCTCCCCAACCGCCACCGCCCGCAGCATCGAGAAACCCGCCGGCCAGGCCCAATGGCGCAACCACTTTTGGACGCTTTTCGGTGTGCGTATGGGTGATTCCGCGGTGGAGCAAATAGGCACCGAGCGCCATCAGATAAGCGAGCACCAGCGGTTTGGCGACTTCGGCGCTGATTTGGGTCAGCACATAGGCGCCGGCCACCCCGCCAATCACGCCCGGGATGACGATCCGCAGGAACATGTACCAATCGACGTTGCGGTGGGCGACATGGCTGATCCCGGAAACGGCGGTGGTGAACGTCTCGGCGGTATGGACCCCGGCTGACGCGGCGGCAGGCGGAACACCGAGAATCACCAGCATCGTGCTCGAAATCTGACCGAACGCCATGCCGAGGGCGCCGTCGATCATCTGCGCTGCAAAGCCGATCAGGACAAACGGCAAGAGCACTGACGGGTCGGTCAGGAATTCCCCGAAGATATCGCTCTCCACCCGGTTGGCCGACCCCGCTGTGATGCACTTGGCGGGTGAGGGCAAGATGGCAGGAACAATGCGGCGCTCGCTTCGACTGGCATTTGCACCGAAGCGTGCCTAAATTGGCGATCAACCTATCGAAGGAAGACTGATCGGGATGGCGTTGATTGATTATCTCGACTCGGTAAAAGCCCGCGACCCGGCGGCGCGATCGCGTTGGGAAGTGCTGACCTATCCCGGTGCATGGGCGCTTGCGTTCCACCGCGTGTCCCATTGGCTATATGGCGGACGGCTCTATTTCCTCGCCCGGCTGGTCAATCACATCGCGCGGATGCTGACCGCGATCGACATTCATCCCGGCGCGGTGATCGGCCGCAACTTCTTCATTGACCATGGCTTTACGGTGATCGGCGAAACCGCCGAGATCGGCGACGATGTCACGATCTACCAGAATGTCACCCTGGGCGGGACCAATCCGTCGACCGGGGTCGGCGGCAAGCGCCACCCGACTTTGAGGAACCGCGTCGTGATCGGATCGGGCGCGCAGGTGCTCGGCCCGATCGAGGTCGGCGCCGGGGCCAAGGTTGGTGCCAATGCGGTGGTCACCAGGGATGTCGAGCCGGGCGCGACGATGGTCGGCATCCCGGCCAGATCGGTCGATGTTGAATCGATTCATTATAGCCCCGGCTTCATCCCCTACGGCACGCCGTGCGGCGAGGATTCCGACCCGGCAGGTGCCAATTTTGTCGCGCTCGAGCGCGAAGTCGAAACGCTGCGGCGCGAGATCGAACAGCTCAAGGCCGCCCAGGCACCGGTTGCCAGGAAAAAGAGCGCGTGAATGTCGTCACGCCGTTCCCACCAAACCGGGGGCATCAGCGCGTCACCGCCTTCGACCGGCCGGAGTTGATGCGTATCCTTGATCTATACGGGCGGATGGTCGCGGCCGGGCACTGGCGCGATTATGCTATGCAATTCGACCGCGATGTTGCCAGTTTCGCCGCTTTCCGCCGGGCCACCGAGCGGCCCGAGGTGCGGATTGAAAAACGCCCCGAGCTTCGGTTGAAGCAAGGGGCGTTCGCCTTGGTGTCAGAACATGGCGCGGTGCTCAAGCGGGGGCACGACCTTGGTGGCGTGCTCGCCCCGCTTGAGCGCCGGCTTATGCGGCTGGTGCCGCGCTAATTGCTCGATCCAGGTTGGGCAGTCTTGAGCGCAGCCCTTCCGGAAGCGGCCGAACGACCATCACCCGCGCCTGATGCCAGAAGGCAGACAGCAGCAGCAAGGACGAGCCGATCACCAATGCGGTCAGCGCGACATTGAGCTCGACCGCGCCAAACTCGCGGAACAGGGCCTGCAATGCGAACAGCACGTAGGCCAATGCCGAGACAAGCAGGGCACGGCGGTCGATCGCCAGCGCGGTGATCCCGAGCGCAATGTACAGCAGCACCACCACCAACCCCTCGGCGATCGTCGCATTGCCGTCGTTGAGGCCGAGCAGGGTGAATATCGGGTGGACGATCATCGGTGCCGCCAGCAGGTGCAGCCAGAAGGCGACATCGCTTCGCCGCGTGACCCGCGCCGGATCCGACGAATCCCAGCGCATCGCGAACAGGAACATGCCGACGCCGAGCAGCAGGACGAAACCGAGGATGACGTTACTCATCTCATCCACCGGACCGATCACCGAGACCAGCAGGCCAATTGCAATGGCGGCGACCGCAGCGCCGCCGGCGGCAACCGTGATCGGCACCCGGAACCGATTCCAGTGCACCCACGCCGCAGCGGCAGCAATGGCCGCGGCAGCAGCGGCAACGATCCCGCCGAGCATTTGGTTATTGTCGAGGCGCGCCTCGCCCAAGCCGAGCACCAGCGAGAAACCGGCGGCGGCGAACACCCCTCCGACGAACGCCAGCAGCAGCAGGATCGACGGCAACGCCATCCGGCGCTTGGCGGTGAAGAACATGGCAAGGCCCCACGCGGTCGCGGCGACCGCCAAGGGGGCGAGCGGACTGGGACCATCGACGTCGATGATCAGGCCCATCGATTGGCCGAATGACTGGCCGATCCAGCCGACCGCGAACAACAGGATCGCGGCGGCGATCGACACGAAAATATCGTTGAATCCGGTGATCAACCGGAAATGCTCTTCATCGACCAATGGCAGCGATCGCTGCTGCGCGACAAAAGTGCGAAGCGCGGTCGCGGCATCGGTGCTCAGCGCACCCGAGGCGACGGCGTCGTCAAGATCGTTCTGGCTATACATATTGTTCCTCCCTGGGCCGCGAAGCTTAAGAGAGGTGTGTTATCATGTCAATACACTAAGGCAGTTGGAGAGGTGGCCGACGCCTTGGAGGGTGGGGGTTTAGGCGCCGGCCGGGGGGCTGGTTAGCGGCAGCGGGTGCGGCTGCGTTCGACTTCGCGGCCGAGCAATGCGCCGGCCGCCGCGCCGAGGATCGTGCCGGTGGCGCGTTCGCCGCGAGTATCGATCGCCCGCCCGATCAGTGCACCGCCGGCGGCACCGACGATCAGGCCGGTGGTGCCGTTGGACCGCTTGCACCGCAGGCGGCCTTCCGAATCGCGCCACGTCCTGCCGTGATAGCCATTGTCACTCGCCAGCGCGGGAGCGGGCATCAGCGGGACCGTGAGGGTCGCGGCACTCAGTGCCAGAAAAATCTTGCGCAAAGGAAATTCCCTAATCTGTTGCTGTTTTCGTGGCACCGGTTTCGATCAACCTGCATGGGTGCCGGGAGAGAAGCGATGCTGGGTTAACATTAGTTCCCTGTATTAACGACGGAACGTGCCGCGCGATGGGCGGCGGGAGCGGACGCATGTGCAATCTCTACACGATGACCGCGACCGTTGACGAGATGCGGCGTCTGTTTGGTCGGTTCGACGGCGATCGCGACAATCTGCCGCCGTTCGGGGAGATTTATCCGGGGCGCTCGTCACCGGTGCTGCGGCGCAACGAGAGCGGTGGGCTCAAGCTCGAGACAATGATTTGGGGCTTTCCTGGGCCGGCGGCGGCCAACGGACGGCCGGTGACCAATGTCCGCAACTTGGGCAGCCCGTTCTGGCGCTCGGCACTCGACAATCGCGACCGGCGCTGCATCGTCCCGGTGACGCGTTTTTGCGAATGGACCGCGGAGCCGGATCCGGTGACCAAACGCAAATCCAAAGCGTGGTTCGGCTTGCATGAAACCGACGACCCATTGTTCGCTTTTGCCGGCATCTGGCGGCCGGGAGAGGGCGGGCCGTATATGGCGTTCCTGACCTGCGCTGCGAATGAAATTGTCGGCGCGGTGCACCCCAAGGCGATGCCGGTCATACTGCGAGCATCATATGCAATGGACTGGCTGACTCTCGATCGAGAACAGGCTTGCGCCCTTGCCGTTCCCTTCCCTGATACCGACATGCGGCGCATCGACGTGCTGTCCTAAACTGACCCAACAGGAGGAATATATGGCCAAAAACAAGACATTAACGAGTAAATCCAAGCCCAAGAAGAAGACCAAACCCGCGACCGCAACCGTCAAGGCCAAGGTCAAGAAGGGCAAATCGAGCAAGACCCAAACCGGGTTCGACGCAATCGCCAGGCTGGCCGAGCATCCGATCGTTAGCGACCTGATCGCAATCGGCGCGACCGCCGCGGTGACAGCGATCGCGGCGGGGATGTCGAGCAAGTCGGGCAAGACTTCGGGCAAGGCGGTCAAGGATGCCGGCAAGGCCGCCGCGGCGGCGATCGGCGCGCGGCTGATGACCGAATTCCAGGCGGTCAAGGACTCGGCCGCCGCGGCCAAGGCCAAGGACGCCAAGCCGAAGAAAGCTTAGC
>JBDSOV010000028.1:0-7207 GCA_039914575.1 Sphingomicrobium sp. | reverse complement strand
GTGTTCCAGGTCGAGAGCCGGGCGCAGATGAACATGCTGCCGAGGCTCCAGCCGCGCTGCTTCTACGATCTGGTGATCGAAGTGGCGATCGTCCGGCCGGGGCCGATCCAGGGCGACATGGTCCATCCATTCCTGAAGCGGCGGCAGGGCAAGGAGATCGTCACCTTCCCCTGCCCTTCGCCCGAGCATGGCCCGCCGGATGAACTGGAGCGGATCCTGGCGCGGACAGTGGGCGTGCCGGTGTTCCAGGAGCAGGCGATGAAGATCGCGCTCGACGCGGCCAGATTTTCGCCCGCCGAGGCCAACCAGTTGCGGAAAGCGATGGCGACGTTCCGGTCGCGCGGGACGATCGACCTGCTGCAGGACAAGATGGTCGGGCGAATGGTCGAACGCGGCTATGATCCCGACTTCGCCGAACGCTGTTTCCACCAGATCCGCGGGTTCGGCGAATATGGCTTTCCCGAGAGTCACGCGGCGAGTTTCGCGCACCTGGTGTACGTGTCGAGCTGGATCAAATGGAAATATCCGGCGGCGTTCGCCTGTGCGCTTTTGAACTCGCAGCCGATGGGGTTTTACGCCCCCGCGCAGATTGTCCGCGATGCAAGGGAGCATGGGGTCGAGGTACGGCCAGTGGATGTGAATCATTCCGATTGGGATTCGGTGTTGGAAGGAGGCGATCTCCGCCTCGGCCTGCGCCAGGTCGAGGGCCTGAGGCTCGATGCCGCCACCCGAATTGTCGCGGCGCGGGGCGACACACCTTATGCAAGCGTCGAGGAGGTGCGCGCCCGCTCGGGCGCCAATCTCGCGGCGATCCAGCGGCTGGCCGAAGCCGATGCGTTTAGGTCGATCAAGCTCGACCGTCGCGGGGCGTTGTGGGACGCGCGGGGATTGAAGCGCGCGCCGGACTTGCCATTGTTCCGCCATGCCGAGGCACGCGACGAGGGATGGGAGACCGAGGTGGTGCGGCTGCCCACAATGCCGCTGGGCGAACATGTGGTGAGTGATTACCAGACAATGCGGCTGAGCCTGAAAGCGCATCCGATGCGCTTTCTGCGCGGCCATTATGCGGCCCGAGGCTTCGTCACCGCAAGCGAGCTTCGCAGCTTGCGCTATGGACGGCGGGTGAGCCTCGCCGGGCTGGTGCTGATCCGCCAGCGGCCGGGCAGCGCCAAGGGGGTGTGCTTCATCACGCTGGAAGATGAGACCGGGATCGCCAATCTGGTCGTCTGGCCCGACCGCTTCGCGGCGCAGCGCAGCATCGTCATGGGCGCGCGGCTGATGGTGATCCACGGACTGGTCCAGCACGACGAAGCGGTGGTCCATGTCATCGCCTCGCAGCTCGAGGACGACACCGCGATGCTGCGCCGCCTGAGCGAGGACATGCTGCCGTCGACCTTGTCGGCGGGCGACGGCGGGGGAAGCTGGAGGCCGCCCGCACGAGCGCATCCGCGCGACGTCAATATCATTCCGAAATCACGCGATTTCCACTGACGCTTGCGGCGCGGCAAGCAAGTCGATTAGCATGGGCTCATGTTCGTTGCCCTCTTGGCGCTAATCACCCCCGACCCTGCGCCGATCGAAGGCCGCTGGAAGAATCCGTCGGGCAGCGTGATCGTCGCCATCGCGCCTTGCGGCGAGGCTGTTTGCGGGACGGTGGCGTGGGCGAGCGACGGCGCCAAGGGCGATGCCCGAAAAGGCGGGACCGACGCGCTGGTCGGGACGCAATTGATGACCGGGTTCAAAGCCGCCGGGCCCGGCAAATGGCGGGGCCGCTTGTTCATCCCCGACCTTAACCGCCGCAGCAAAGCGGAATTACGGATGCTCGGGGCGGGCCAGCTAAAGGTCACCGGCTGCGCAGTCGGGCGGATGGTCTGCAAATCGCAATATTGGACGCGGGCGGACTGAGCAAGTCTCAGGCGGCCCCGATCGCCCCCGCCAGCACCGCAGCCTGGAGCGCGGCCATTTCGTCGGCCCAGTAACGGTCGGTTTCGAGGTGCGGCGACAAGGCGCGAATTTGTCCATGTAGTTTCAGCAGCGCCGGGCTGGTCTTGAGCGGGGCGTGATAATCGACTCCCTGCGCGGCGGCGATCAGCTCGATCGCGATCACCCCGGCGGCGTTCCTGGCGATGGTCACCGCCTTGCGCGCCGCAATCGGCGCCATCGACACATGATCTTCCTGTCCCGCGCTGGTCGGGATCGAATCGACGCTGGCCGGGAAGGCGAGGCCCTTGTTCTCGCTGACCAACGCCGCCGCGGTGACCTGCGGGATCATCATCCCCGAATTGACCCCGCCGTCGTCGGTCAGGAAGGCGGGCAAGTGGCTCATGTGCGGATCGACCAATACCGAGGTGCGGCGTTCGCTGATGCTGCCGACTTCGCACAACGCCATCGCGATAATGTCGGCGGCGAAAGCCACCGGCTGGGCATGGAAATTGCCGCCCGAGATGACTTCGTCGCTGTCGGGAAACAGGATCGGATTGTCGGTCACAGCATTGGCCTCGATCTCCAGCGTCCGCGCGGCGCTGGTCAACAGGTCGAGCGATGCGCCCATCACCTGCGGCTGGCAGCGGAAGCTGTACGGGTCCTGCACTCGGTCACAATCGTGGTGGCTGGAATTGATGTCGCTCCCGTCGAGCAGGTCGCGGAGCCGCGCCGCCACGGCGATCTGCCCCGGCTGGCCGCGAAGGTCATGGATGCGCGGATCGAACGGGGCGATGCTGCCCTTCAACGCATCGACCGACAAAGCGCCGGCGAGGATCGCGGCGTCAAACACGCGCTGGCCGAGGAACAAGGCGTCCAATGCGATCGCGGTCGAGGCCTGGGTGCCGTTGATCAGCGCCAGGCCTTCCTTGGGGGCGAGGACGAGGGGCGCGCGGCCCATATTCTTGAGCGCGTCGGCGGCGGGGAGGATCGACCCGGCGAGGTCGATCTTGCCCTCGCCCATCAGCGCGGCGACCATATGCGCCAGCGGGGCGAGGTCGCCCGATGCGCCGACGCTGCCCTGGCTGGGGATGATCGGCATGGCGTCGGCGTCGAGCAGAACCTGAAGCGCGTCGATCACCGCGCGCCGCACTCCCGAATGGCCGCGACCAAGGCCGATCAGCTTCAAGATAATCATCAACCGGGTGACGTGACGCGGCAGCGCATCGCCGAGCCCGCAGCTGTGCGACAGGATCAAATTGCGCTGGAGGTCGGCGAGCTTGTCGGCGGGGATGCGGGTCTGGGCGA
The DNA here is from genome assembly GCA_039914575.1 of Sphingomicrobium sp. GTDB lineage: Bacteria > Pseudomonadota > Alphaproteobacteria > Sphingomonadales > Sphingomonadaceae > Sphingomicrobium. The sequence continues at coordinate 3,979 of JBDSOV010000028.1, read as the reverse complement.
GCAGGCCGAAGCCGGTGTTGATGCCATAGACGGTCTTGCCGCCGGCGACGATGCGGTCGACCGAGGCGGCGGCGGCGTCGATTGCGGTGAGCGCTGGGTTGGACAGGTGCACGGGGGCGCCGCTCCACAGGTTGCGAAGCTGATCGAGGGTGACCGTGCCGGGGGTAAGAATGATCATCGCGCCGCTTTATCGTCATTCCCGCGAATAGGCGACCGCGCCATGAACATGCCCTTGGTGCGGCTGGTCAGATGATATTGGCGGCAGAGGTCGCAGCGGTAGGGTCGCAGCGTGATCGTCGCGCTGTGGGCGGCACGATGAGCGGCCTGCGCGGTCGCGTAACGCGCCTTGCGATTGCAGATACCGAAGCTCGTGCGCATCGGTTCAGCCGATCATCGGTAAATCAAGACCCTGCTCTTTTGCGCACGCCACCGCTTCTTCATAGCCCGCGTCGGCGTGGCGCATGACACCGGTGGCGGGGTCGTTCCACAGGACGCGCTCCAATCGACGTGCGGCGTCGTCGGTGCCGTCGGCGACGATCACCATGCCGCTGTGCTGCGAATAGCCCATGCCGACGCCGCCGCCGTGGTGGAGCGAGACCCAGGTCGCGCCGCTGGCGGTGTTGAGGAGGGCGTTCAAAAGCGGCCAGTCGCTGACCGCGTCGCTGCCGTCTTTCATCGCCTCGGTCTCGCGGTTGGGCGAGGCGACGCTGCCACTGTCCAGATGGTCGCGACCGATGACGATCGGCGCGCTGACCTCGCCATTGCGGACCATCTCGTTGAAGGCGAGGCCGAGGCGGTGGCGCTGCCCCAGCCCGACCCAGCAGATGCGCGCGGGCAGGCCCTGGAAGGCGATCCGATCCCGCGCCATGTCGAGCCAGCGGTGCAGGTGAGGGTCGTCGGGGATCAGTTCCTTCACCCTTTGGTCGGTGCGGTAAATGTCCTCGGGATCGCCCGACAAAGCGACCCAGCGGAACGGGCCGATGCCGCGGCAGAAAAGCGGCCGGACATAGGCCGGGACGAAGCCGGGGAAATCGAACGCGTGGGTGACGCCGGTGTCGAGCGCTTCCTGGCGGATGTTGTTGCCATAATCGAAGGTCGGCACACCCATTTTCTGGAACGCGAGCATCGCCTCGACATGGGCGGCCATCGACTGGCGCGCGGCGGTGACGACGGCGGCGGGATCGCGCTCGCGCATTTCCTGCCATTTGGCGACGCTCCAGCCGACGGGGCAATAGCCGTTGGCGGGATCGTGGGCCGAGGTCTGGTCGGTGACCGCGTCGGGACGGATGCCGCGCGCGACCATTTCCGGCAGGATTTCCGCCGCGTTGCCGAGCAAGCCGACGCTGGTCGGTTCGGTCGCCTTGGCGATGATGTCGAGCGCTTCGTCGATGCTGGTGGCGCGATGATCGAGATAGCGGGTGGCGAGCCGCTTTTCGATCGAGCTTTCCTGGACCTCGACCGCGATGCAATGCGCCCCGGCCATCACCGCCGCGAGCGGTTGCGCGCCGCCCATCCCGCCGAGGCCGGCGGTGAGGATCCACTTGCCGCGCAAGTCGCCGCCATAATGCTGGCGGCCCATTTCGGCGAAGGTCTCGTAGGTGCCCTGAACGATGCCCTGGGTGCCGATGTAAATCCATGATCCGGCGGTCATCTGGCCGTACATCATCAGCCCCAAGCGATCGAGCTCGTTGAACTTCTCCCACGTCGCCCATTTGGGCACGAGGTTGGAGTTGGCGATCAGCACGCGCGGAGCGTCGGCATGGGTCTTGAACACGCCGACCGGTTTGCCCGACTGTACGAGCAGGGTTTCGTCCTCGTTCAAGCGCTCGAGCGTCTCGACAATCCTGTCGTAGCAATCCCAATTGCGCGCGGCACGGCCGATGCCGCCATAGACGACCAGGCTCTGCGGATCTTCGGCGACCTCCTCATCGAGGTTGTTCATCAGCATCCGCACCGCCGCCTCGGTGGTCCAATGCTTCGCCTTGATCTCGGAGCCGCGGCGGGCGCGGATATGGCGGCTGTTGTCGCGTCGTTGGTCGGTCATGCGTCCTGTCCAGCAAAAATCCGCCGCTCGGGGCCGGGCAAGCCGATCCAGTAGCCGAGCTCGGCGATGTCGGCGATTCGCCATATTGCGAGGTCAGCGGCTTTGCCCGCTTCGACGCTTCCGATGTCGTGGGCGAGGCCGAGCGCTCGGGCGGCGTTGATGGTCATTCCGGCAATCGCTTCCTCCGGCGTCAGGCCGAACAGGGTGCAGGCCATGTTGATTGCCAGTTGCGGGTTGAGCAAGGGCGATGTGCCGGGGTTGCAGTCGGTGGCGATGGCGATTGGCACGCCCGCGTCGCGCAGCATCTGCACCGGCGGTTTGCGGGTTTCCTGCAAGGTATAATAAGCGCCGGGGAGCAGCACCGCGACGGTCCCTGCGGCGGCCATCGCTTTCGCCCCCGCCGCATCGAGATGTTCGAGATGATCGGCCGACAGCGCCTTATATTTGGCGGCGAGCTTGGCGCCGTTCTGATTGGACAATTGCTCGGCGTGGAGGCGGACGGGAAGGCCATTGGCGGCGGCGGCGGTGAAGACGCGCTCGACCTCAGCGGGCGTGAAAGCGATGGTCTCGCAGAAAGCGTCGACGCTGGTCGCGAGTTCGGCGTTGGCGACCGCCGGGATCATCTCCTCGACGATCATTTTGACATAGGCTTCGCGGTCGACACCGGGCGGAAGCGCATGGGCGGCGAGCAGAGTTGGCACGATCCGCACCGGCTGGTCGCGGCCGATCGCGTGGGCCGCATTGAGCAGGCGAATTTCGGACGCAGTGTCGAGCCCGTAGCCCGACTTGATCTCGACCGTCGTCACCCCGCCGGCCATCAGCGCGTGCAGACGCCGCCGCGACTGATCGCGGAGTTCGTCGGAGCCCGCCGCCTTGGTCGCGGCGACGGTCGAAGCGATCCCGCCCCCGGCGTTGGCGATATCTTCGTAACTGGCACCGGCGCGGCGCATCGCATGTTCGTGGGCGCGCGTTCCGCCGAACACGAGGTGGGTGTGGCAGTCGACCAGCCCGGGCGTCACCCACGCGCCGCCCAACGCAACCACTTCCTTCGCGCGAAACCCGGCCAGTTCGGTGCGCTTGCCGACGCGGACGATGCGGCCATCGACGATCCCGATCGCGGCATTGGGAAACAGGCCGAGCGGGTTGCCCGGCTGCGGCACCATCGTCGCGACGTGGCAATCGGTGAGGAGGCGGTCCCACATGGTTGCTGGCATTGGTCGCGAGGGATGCTAGTCGTCAAGCATGAGCTGGCCCAATCTTGCCGACCTGCTGGTCGCCGCCGAAGTTGAAGCTCCAGTCGGGCTGGTCGGCGCGCCGCTGGCCGCCGGATCGGTCACGCCGGGGCGGTGCGACCTGGCGCCCGCCTTGCTCCGCGCGACGCTCAAGCGGATCGGGCGCTTCGACATCGAGACGGAGCATGAGCTGGCGAGCCTGATCGCCGATCATGGCGATGTGGCGATCGACGGGCTGAACATCGAGCAAGCCACCGCGCCAATTCGCGACGCCTGCGCGGGATCGGTCGCGCGGCATCAGCTGACATTGCTGGTCGGTGGCAATAATGCGGTGACCCGGCCTGCCGTCCACGCGCTGGGGCTGCCGTTTGACCAGGTCGGGCTGATCACACTCGACGCTCATTTCGACCTGCGCGACATCAGCGGCGGGCTTGGCAATGGCAATCCGGTGCGTGCGCTGCGCGAAGATGGGTTGCCGGGAAGCAACATCGCCCAGATCGGGCCGGCCCCGTTCGCCAACAGCGCGGCGATGCATCGCGATGCGGTCGACGGCGGGCATCTGGTGGTGACCATCGGTGAGGTGCGCAAAACGGGACTCGAAGCCGCGATTGCCAGCGCGCTGGCGCACGTCGCCCATTGCGCGGCAGTCGTCGTCGATTGCGATATCGATGTCATCGACCGCGCCCAGCTTCCAGGGGCGCCG
>JBDSOV010000173.1:0-11410 GCA_039914575.1 Sphingomicrobium sp. | reverse complement strand
GTGATCGTCGGCGTCGGTTTCGGCGGGATCGGGGCGAGCATCGACCGCAATGTCGAGCGCCCGGTGGTCGCGGTGATCGCCAGCCCGACCGACTATCGCGCGATCGACGCCGCGCGGCTGCGGATGGAGCCATTGCTCGAGGGCGGACCGGGCGTGGTCCTCAACCAGGTCGCGCCAACCGCCAATCTCGCTGCCCAGCGCAAGGCGCTGCTCACGCAGCGAAATCCGCCGGTGCTCGGCGTGCTCGACGGCGGACTCGAAGCGCCGCACTTCACCGGTGCAGTGCGAGCCGATGGCATGACCGTCCGTCAATTGGGGTTCCTGATCGACCAGGCCCGCCGCGACCGCGTCGCGCCGCCGGCCACCGGAACGCCGCTCAAGGTCGAGCTGACCCAAAGCTCCTCCGGCTCGCTCGTCGCAGCCCGTTCGCTCACCGCGCGTGCCGGACAGGCGGTGCTGTTCGTCCTCACCATCTTGCTCGCCGGCATGCTGCTGTCGCAATTGATCGAGGAAAAATCGAACAAGGCGATCGAGGTCATCGCCGCCGCCGTCGCGATCGAATCGATCTTCATCGGCAAATTGTTCGCGATGCTGGCGATGGCGTGGCTGGGGATCATCGTGTGGACGTTTGCCGGCGCGGCGGCGATCGCTTTCTATGTCCCCGGCGGGCTTGCCGCTCTACCCACCCCGGCGGTCGGCTGGTCGATGTTCATCGCGCTCGGCATCGTCTATTTTTCGATGAGCTATTTGTTGATCGGTTCGCTGTTTCTCGGCATCGGCGCGCAGGCCTCGACAGTGCGCGAGGTGCAGACCCTGTCGATGCCGGTGACCATGGCGCAGATGATGATTTTCGCACTCGCCTCGCTTGGCGTCGGTCACCCTGACAGCCCCAGCGCGATCGCCGGGGCAGCTTTCCCTTTGTCATCACCCTTCGCAATGTTCGGCCGCGCCGCCGAATTGCCAGCGCTCATGCCGCATCTCGTCGCGCTCGTGTGGCAGATATTGTGGGTCGCGCTGATCCTCCGCCTCGCCGCCCGCCTGTTCCGCCGAAGCGTCCTCAAGAGCGGCCCCACCTTCCGATGGCCATGGCAGAAACGCGCGGCGGCATAGCCGCACAGGGTTTCGGGAACCTTGACCGTCGCGCGGCATCTAATGGGCCGGAAAGGAGCGCTTGAATGTCCGCGAAATCGAAGCTGGATTATGAATCAATGGATGATCCTGCGTTGGCCCGTCTCATTGCGCTGCGTGATCCAGCTGCGGTACGGCTCGTCACAGCGCGCAACAACCAGCGCTTGTTCCGCGCCGCATGGAGCATCCTCAAGAGCCGCACCGAGGCCGAGGACGCTGTCCAGAACGCCTATCTGCATGCCTTTGCCGCGATCGACTCATTCGAGGGGCGCTCATCGCTTTCGACGTGGCTCACCCGGATCGCAATCAACGAAGCGCTCGGGCGGCAACGCGCGATCCGGCGACGGCATGCCCACCTCAACGAGAACTCCGTCATCGACATCGACGAATATCGGGAAAAGCTGATGCGCGGATCGACCAGCAACCAATCGCCGGATGCGGATGTGGCGCGCGAACAGTTACGCGTCATCCTGGAAACGGCGATCGGACGCCTTCCCGACACGTTCCGCCTGGTATTCGTGCTTCGAGAAATTGAGGGTCTCAGCGTCGAAGAGGCGTCCGAATCGCTCGGGATTCTACCCGCCACCGTCAAGACCCGTCACTTGCGCGCCAAGCGGCGGCTTCAGCAAGATCTCGCGCCCGACGTCAGGACCGCCCTCAGCGGCACCTTCCCCTTCGCTGGCGCGGACTGCACGGCAATGACCGATCGCGTGCTCCACGCGTTCTGCGCAATGGCCTAACCAGGCCGTCGCCCTTTCATTAGGGAACCTTTTCCATCGATCGGCATCCAATCGGTCGAGGTCTCCTCCGAGGCCGAGGAGAAATAACAATGACCAGGAAATTCACGCTCTGGGCCGGTGCCGCCATGTTTGCCATGACCGCAACCGCCGTGACCTCCGCCGCAACTCCGCCGACCGATCCGCAGATCGCGCACATCGCTTACACAGCCGGCCAGATCGATGTCGCCGCCGGCAAACAGGCGCTGGCCAAAAGCAAGAATCGCGCCGTTCGTGCGTTCGCGCAGGAAATGGTGCGCGACCATGCGGCAGTCAACGCACAGGCCCTGTCACTGGTGAAAAAGCTTGGTGTTACCCCCGAAGCCAATGCGACCAGTGCTTCTCTTGAAGCGGGTGCAAAGGTGCAGATGCGTGCGCTCGGCGCGCTGCACGGCGCGGCGTTCGACAGGGCCTATGTTCGCAACGAGATCGCTTACCACCGCACGGTAAACGGCGCGCTGGATTCCCTGTTGATCCCCAACGCGCATAACACCGAGCTCAAGTCGCTGCTGAAGACCGGCCTCACCTTGTTCCAGGAGCATCAAAAACACGCCGAACATTTGGCGAAGACTGTCCGCTAATGCCAGCCATCGCTCCGCGACGACTCGCGATGATGGTTGCAGCGGCGGCCTTGGCCGGGATGCCAGGGACCGCCGTCGCCGCTCCCCGGACGCACACCGTCGTCATCGACACAATGAAGTTCGGGACCATTCCCACGAATCTGCGCGTTGGGGATGTGATCCTGTGGGTGAACAGGGACATGTTCCGGCACACAGCGACGGCGCGTGACCGCAGCTTTAACGTTGATCTTGCACCTTCGCAAACGGCCAGAACCGTGCTTCGCCACAGCGGCTCTGTCCCGTTCGCCTGCACATTTCATCCCGGGATGAAGGCGCAACTGATCGTCGCTCGCAAATGAGAGGGATTCCTCGATGACCGAACCCACCGCCTCCGAAAAAAGTCTGTATGATCGTCTCGGTGGAATCTTCGCCATCTCGGCAGTAGTCGATCGCTTCAGTGATGCGATCATCGTCAATCCGAAATTGAACGCAAATCCGGCGCTGAAAGCGTGGAACGATAAGGAATCGGGCGGACGGCTGCCGGGACTCAAGGTAATGCGCACGGTGTGGATTGCAGCACTGACCGGCGGCCCGTTCGAATATACCGGATTGCCTTTGCACGACGCCCATAGCCAGTTCCGGCTCAGCTCGGGCGAATTCGATGAGGTTGGGGCGGAGATCGTCCGCGCGCTCGATCATTTCGACGTTCCGGCACCCGAAAAGCAGGAGCTGGTCGACACTTATATGAAGAGCAAACCCGAGGTGGTGACCGCCTAGCCGATCGCCGCCTTGGCCGCCTTGGTCAGCTGGGCCATCAGCGCCTTGTGCGGGAACGGGCCGTGGCTGATCCGCGCCACCCCGGCTGCGGCCCACTCGACCTTAGGCGGGGCACCGGGAAAGGCGATCGCGTTTAATGGCAGCGGCACCTCGCGCACCACCCGTTCGATATGGCGCGGGTCGGCGATGCGCGGAACGAAGAAACCGCTCGCCCCGGCGTCGGCGAACGCTTTGCCGCGCTCGATCACCTCGCCAACCACCGCATCGTCGATCGCCTTGGCCTTGATCAGCAAGTCGGTGCGCGCGTTGAGGAAGAAGTCGCCGCCGACCGCGCCGCGGATTGCGGCAATCCGGCGGACCTGGAGTTCGAGCGGGTGGATTCCCTCGCCGCCCACCACCTGATCCTCGAAATTGCAGCCGACCGCGCCGGTCGCCTTCAGTCGTGCGACATTGGCCGCGCCTGTGTCCGGGTCGGCCGAATAAGCCCCTTCGAAATCGACCGAGACCGGAAGCTCGACTGCAGCGACGATCCGCAGGGCATTGTCGAGCGCATAATCGATCGGCACCTGGTGCGCGTCGCCGAAGCCCTGGGCATCGCCGACCGGATGACTTCCGGTGGCCAGCGCCTTGGCTCCCGCCGCAACCACGGCCAGCGCGCTGCCGGCGTCCCAGATATTGTACAACACAACCGGATCGCCCGGGACATGGAGCGCAGCAAAGGTGGCGAATTTGCTCGTCACGGAGCGCCCCCAATCTGCTGAAACAGTTCGACCTTGACCCCGTCGGGATCGATGATCCACGCGAACTTGCCATACTCCTCGTCCTGCCGCCCGAGGATCGCAATCCCCTTGGTTTCCAGTCCGGTGATCATCCCGTCGAGATCGTCGACGCGAAGATTGATCATGAACATTTCGCTGCTGGGCGCAAAATAGTCGGTTTCCGCGTTGAACTGCGACAGTAAGGCGTAGCCTTCGGGATTATCCTTTTTGAACGGGAACATCGCCCCCCATTCGCCGCCCACGCCAAGCGTCTCCTGATACCATTTCTGGGTCGCGGCGGTGTCCGCCACCTTGTAGAAAAGGCCCCCTAATCCGGTCACGCGTGCCATCGACTTTCCCTCTTTCTCCATCAATGTTGCGCGAACACTTTCCGTTTGCCGTCGCGGGTGAAGATGATCGTCTGATAGGCCGGATTCTGCCCGCCCATTTCCATTCCCGGTGATCCGGCGACCATGCCCGGCACCGACAGCCCAGCGGCAATTGGCCTTTCCTTCAACAATCGCGCGATGTCAGCGGCAGGTACATGACCTTCCAGCGCATATTTGCCGACCGACGACGTGTGGCACGAGCGCAGATGGTCGGGCACGCCAAGGCGCTTCGCGGTCGGGGTGACGTCCTCGACATTGGTGACTCGAACGTCATGCCCTGCCTTCTTCATATGCTCGACCCATTTGCCGCAGCAGCCGCAGCTCGCGGTCTTGACGACATTGATCACCGCCGCCGCGGCGGGCGCGGCGCAAGCCACCATCGCCAACGGGGTGGCGATCGCAAGCAGGAAGCGACGTGCAATCATGATCAAATCTCCTAGTGAACGAACCGTGCCACGACGTCGCGATAGCTCCGGCTGACCTTCACCTGCGCGCCCGAATCGAGCACCAGGAAGCATTCGCCATTGGTGTGCGGCTTGACCTGACGGACCAGGTCCAGATTGACGATCGTCGAGCGGTGGACGCGCTGGAAGCGGCGCGGGTCGAGGCGCTTTTCCAGATCCTTCATCGTCTCGCGCAGGATGAGCGTATTGTCGCCGGTCATGATGCACATATAATCGCCGGCGGCGTCGATCCGTTCGATCGTGTCGACATCGACGCGGAAGATCTGGCCCTGGTCGCGGATGTTGATCATCTTCTCGAAGCGGTTGGCGGCGGGGCCTTCGGCACTGGTCGTCTCGGCCAGTTCCTCGGCCGCTTCGGGGGCATGTTCCTCGAGCGCCTCCTTCAGCCGCTCGGCCTCCTCCGCACCGCGTTTCTCGGCCAGCCGCTGACGCACCCGGTCGAGCGTCGCCGCGAGCCGGTCTTCCTCGACCGGCTTCATCAGATAATCCGCTGCCTGCGCCTCGAACGCGCGGATCGCATGCTCCCCATAAGCAGTCACAAACACAAACAATGGCGGCTCGACCTCCATTAAGCCCTGGACCACCGAGAAACCGTCGAATCCGGGCATCTGGATATCGAGGAAAACGAGGTCGGGCTTGTGGGTCTTGATCGCGCGGATCGCTTCGCGGCCGTTGGCGGCGGTGGCGACAATTTCGACATCGTCATGCGCCTGGAGCCGCAATTGCAGCCCCTGCGTCGCCAGCGGCTCGTCGTCGACCAATATGGTGCGGATGGTCATGCTGTGGCCTTTTTCCTCATTGTTCGCTGGGTCGCTCGTCGAGCGGAATATCGATAATAACGCTGAACCCGCCATGTTCGTTCGATTTGGTCGAGAAAGCATGGGCACCGCCATAGGCTTGCGCCAGACGGTCCTTGATGTTCGCCAGACCGACGCCGGTAGAGAATACGCTGTTCGGGCCTGACCCCTCGGCGGCACCACTGTCGGCGACCTCGATCCGCACTCCGCGCCCCTGACGCTCGGCCTTGATCCAGATTTCGGCGCCGGTCTCGCTCGGAGTAACAGCATATTTGATCGCATTCTCGACGAGGGGTTGCAGCAGCAATGACGGCAACCGCGCGCCGATGGTCGAGCTGTCGATCTGGAAGTGCGGGCGAAGCCGGTCTTCGAACCGCATCTTCTCGATCTCAAGATAAAGTTTCAGCGTTTCCACCTCCTGCGCCAGCGTAACCTGCGCGGTCGGCTCATTGACCAATGTGTAGCGCAAGAACGATGACAGTCGCGCCAGCATCGCATTGGCGCGCTCGGTTTGCTTGAGCAACACCAGGGTCGAGATCGAATTCAATGTATTGAACAGGAAATGCGGATTGAGCTGGTAGCGGAGCATCGCCAGCTGGGCGCTCGACGCGGCGCTTTCGAGTTGGGCGCGCTGGTCGATCTCCTCCTCCAGCAGGAGGTAATAATTGATCCCATAATAGAGCGCTGTCCACGCCACCAGCAGGACGAAATCGAGCAGCAGGGCGCCGAGATATTCGAGGCCGACCGGCTGGTAATCGGGCTTGAGGAAGGTGACGTAGCTCCACGTCTCGATCACCGAAAAGGTGCCCGCCGCAATCACCACCGTCGCGAACGACAGGATCAGGGTCCACAGCACCTTGATCGTGATCAGCCGCCGGAACAGACTGGCCATCAACAGGGTAAGCGAATAGCCGGTCGCGGTTAGCAGCAACGCATGGACGATGAACATCGCGCCCATCGAATTGGCCAGGCCGGACAAAGAGCGAAGAATGAAATAGCCGCCCCAGCCGATCGACTGGAGCACCCAGAAGGCGCGATTCTTGTCGTCGAAGAACGGCGCGTCGAGCCCGACACCTTTAAGGATCGGCTTGGCCGGCCCCTTTGGACGTGCCGCAATCTCAGCCTTCGATGGAGCAGCCGCCAGCCGCTGCGGGTCGGCGGCGTCGAGTATCCGGGCGCCATCGCTTGCCATGCTCAGTTACTGCCTGCCCGTCGCCGCATCGCCCCGATATAGGCGAGGCGGCGGCGATCCCCAAGCATCGTCGCAGTCAAACTTTTCGGCGCGACAAGATCGCGGTTATCAGTGCGAGGATCAGCGCAGCGACGCCGACAATGGCGCCGAATATCGCCGCAATGAGCGGGGCGATGTTGCCCCCTTCGACCATTTTTGCCTGCGACAAGCCCCAAATGAACGCCGAAGCGCAGACCGCGGCTACCACCAGCGCGACGCGAATGGTCGCCCCCGGGCGGCGCAGCGCAAGTGCTGGTTTCCAACGAAGCATCGGCTCAAAATGATTATAGACCCGCCGGGCCTCACTTTGGGCGATGGCCGGAAACGGAAAGCGGAACGCCAAATAGACTGGCGGCGAGCGATGGCGCGGATAGACGATGTGGAATTCAAGGCATTCGGGGTCGGCCGGAGCAGGCAGCCAATAAATCGCGGTGAGGCCCGGAATGCCGCCCTTGCGGAGCACATGATAGCTGTCGCCGACGAGCGCCGATTTCTTGCCGACGATCACGTCGATCCCGCGATGCTGTCGGTCGTTGTCATAGGCCAAGTCGTTGAACAGCCTGACGTTGGTCTCGCCCCGAATGCGGTCGAAAGTCCTGAACCGCTCCCACTCGTCGGCGGTAAGGTGCCAATGCGCGATCACATCGCGACAGGCCAGCAATTTGGCGCGGCCGCGGCTATTGAACAGCGCGCGGATGAGAAGGATGAAGGCGATTGGAACGATGCTCATCCCGACAACCGAGAAGCCGGTGCTGGTCCATGCTTCGCCAATCCGCTTTTCGGCGTCTATTCCGTATTTCGCCAATGCAACGCCCAGCAGCACCAGCGCCAGATATATCACGATCTTGCGAGTTGGATTGCGCATCTATGATCCCCCTTGGAGCATGATGATCGCATCGATCGTGCCCGCCAAGTCGAAAGCCATTCGCGCCGCAGACAAAAACGGTTAAACCTGGATCCGAGGAGTCGGTCGATGAACGAACAGGCGCAAGCCACTTTCCGCAGCATGGACGAAAGCACCGCCGCCGACTGGCAGGCGATCGGCCAGCATTTCGTGCCGTTCGCCGGCCAGCTCGCCGACCGTGTGCTGACCCATTTGCAGATCCTGGACGGCGATTATGGCGGCTTTCCGATCGACCGGCTGCAGCACAGCCTGCAGACCGCGACCCGCGCCCATCGCGGCGGGGAAAGCGAAGAATATGTCGTCGCGGCCCTGCTCCACGACATCGGCGACACGCTCGGCAGCTACAATCACCCCGACATTGCCGCGGCGATCCTCAAACCGTTTGTCGACGAGAAATTGCACTGGATGGTCGAGCATCACGGTATCTTCCAGGGCTATTATTTCTTTCATTATCTCGGAATGGACCGCGACATGCGCGAGGGTTTTCGCGGTCACGAGCATTTCGAGGATACCGCGCGTTTTTGCGAACTTTACGATCAGACCGCGTTCGATTCGGCTTACGATAGCGCTCCCCTGGAATATTTCGAACCGATGGTCCGCCGGGTGCTCGCGGCACCAAAGCGCTCGATCTACGTTGGTCTAGCCGAAACTGACTGACGAAGGACTTTTTCAAATGCTGCGAATGATTGCCGCCGCCTCGGCGCTGATGCTGGCCGCCTGCCAGGTCGAAACACCCGCGCCCAGGTCGGATAGCGCCGCAGCCCCGGCCATCGCCCCGATCCTCGACACGCCCGACGCGGTCGATGTCCACAGTTATGCCAAGCCATTGGACGCGCGGGTCACCCATCTAGCGCTCGACCTCGCGGTGGATTTCGACGCCAAGCGCATCGGCGGGACGGCGACACTCGACATCGACGCCAAGCCGGCCGCAACCACGATCATTCTCGACGACAAGGGGCTGGAAATAGAGAAGATTGCCGCCGCCGACGGCAAACCGCTGCAGTATAAGGTCGGCGCGACTAACGAACATCTCGGCGCCCCGCTGGAAATCGCGATCGGCGCGGCGCGCAAGATCGTCATTACTTACAAGTCCGCGCCAGACGCGGGCGCGCTGCAGTGGCTGACCCCGGCGCAGACTGCGGGCAAACAGCAGCCCTATTTGTTCAGCCAGGGCCAGGCGATCGAGAATCGGACGTGGATCCCGACCCAGGATTCGCCTGGCATTCGCCAGACGTGGGAAGCCAAAATCACCGTGCCCCAGCCGCTCACCGCGGTAATGAGCGCGCCCAAAGTGGGTGAACCGGCCACCACCGGGCGTTCGCGACAGTTCAGCTTCAAGATGGACAAGCCAGTCGCGCCTTATTTGATCGCGATCGGGGTCGGCGACCTGGCATTCAAATCGCTTGGCCCGCGCACCGGGGTGTGGACCGAACCTGCGATGCTCGACCAGGCCGCCGCGGAACTCAACGATACCGAGAAGATGGTTGCCGCCGCCGAGGCGCTGTTTGGCCCCTATCAATGGGGTCGCTACGATCTGCTCGTACTGCCGCCATCGTTCCCGTTCGGGGGAATGGAAAATCCGACCCTGACCTTTCTCACCCCGACCTTCATCGCGGGTGACAAGAGCAATAACAGCCTGATCGCGCACGAGCTCGCCCACAGCTGGTCGGGCAATCTTGCGACCAATGCCACCTGGGCGGACTTCTGGCTCAACGAGGGCATGACCACCTATGCCACCACCCGCATCGTCGAGGCGGTGTACGGACCCAAGGTCGCGGCGCAGCAGATCTCGCTCGGCCAAGACGCGATGCGGAAAGCGGTCGTGGAGAATGGGGGAACCTTAGGGGCCGACACGCGGCTCCGCATCGATTTGGCAGGCCGCAACCCCGACGATGGACTGACCGACATCGCCTACGAAAAAGGCGCCACATTCCTCCGCACGATCGAAATTGCGGTCGGCCGCGACCGGTTCGACGGCTGGCTCAAGGGCTGGTTCGCGCGCCACCAGTTCCAGCCGGTGACCACCAGCCTGCTGCTCGCCGACCTTCGCCAATATCTCATCAAGGGCGATGCCGCGCTCGAATCGAAGTTGATGCTCGACGCATGGGTCAACCAGCCGGGCATTCCGGCCAACCTCGCCCCTGCCGACCCGGCGGCCTTTGCCGAAGTCGACACCGCGGTCATCGCCTTCGCTGCGGGCACCTTGCCCGACGCGGCAGCGTGGGGCCGCTGGACGACCGACGAACGCTTGCGCTTCCTCACCCGGATTGATCGCAAGCAGCCGTTCGATCGGCTCGAGGCGCTCGGCCGTGGGTTCGGCCTAGCGCGGGCTGGCAACAATGAGTTGCGCTTCGCCTTCCTCGACCTCGCCGTTGCCAACCGGCTCGACCCGGCGGTGCCTGCACTGGAGGACTTCCTGATGATCCAGGGTCGCCGCAAATTCGTCCGGCCTTTGCTCACCGCGCTGGCCGAAGACCCGCAATGGGGTCGGCCGATCGCGCTTCGAATCTATCCCAGGGCGCGGCCGCTCTATCATCCGGTGACGACCCGCGACCTCGACAAGTTACTGGGTGCAGGCTGAGCCTCGAACTAGCTTCGAAAGGGACAAAGCTTTAACTCAGCATAAACGCTCTTCGTCTATGCCTGTCGCTCCTGCCAACGAGTGGATAGCGGATGTACGAGGCACCCGATCGGTATAAACGCATGGTTTCCGCACGCCTGCCCGGCGGGGAATCGCTTGCGCTGACCAGCCCTAATGCACCGGACAATGCCTCGCCGCTGCGCGATGCCCAGTTGCTGGCGCGTGCCCAGCTGGCGCCATTCTTCGCGATTGCCAATGTCATTGCCGCCTTGCTGATGGCGGCCAGCCTGATTGCAACTTTGTCCTCACCGACCTTGCTCGGATGGGTCGGGACGGTCGCATTGGTCAATTTCGTCGCGATGCACTTGTCGCGCAACCAGGCGATCACCCATGTCGGCCGCTCGGGACGCCAGGTGCCGCACGCCTTCATGGTCGGCGATGTGCTGATCCGCGCAATGGTGTGGCTGAGCCTGCCGCTCTATTATTTTCCGTCGCTCGATCCGGCCAGCCAGTTGGTCACCGCGTCGCTGATTTCGGGTCTCGGGATCGCCGCGCTCGGACTAGTCGTGGTCCCTGCCTGCGTCACCGCGTGGATGGCAAGCTTCACCATCGGCTTATGCTATGTGCTGTTTACTGCGAATACCGCGATGCCGTTCCTCAACAAGCTGCAGACCTTGTTCACCCTTGGAGTTGCCGTGGTGGGCGTGTTCTCGGTCGCGCGCTGGGCCTTCCGCCAACTTGAGACCAACGCCGACATGGGCTCGGCCAGCGAAAGCGCCAGCCTGCTCCTTCAGGAATATGAGCAGCGCGGCGTCGGCTGGCTGTGGCAGGTCGATGCGGAGAATCGCGTGACCTACATCTCCTCGCGAATGACCGCTTTGCTTGGCCGCCCGGCCAGCGCCCTGGTCGGCCATTCGATGCCGGCCCTGCTCGGCGGCAGCGCCGAGCTCGGCAAGATCCTAATCGAGCGCCAGCCGTTCAACAACCTCGAAATGGAGTTGAAGACCGCGCGCGGGCCGCGCTGGATTTCGATCGCCGGCGATCC
>JBDSOV010000164.1:0-6147 GCA_039914575.1 Sphingomicrobium sp. | reverse complement strand
CATTTGGCGCGCCGACTGAGGGACGTCCGTCCCGCCATCTGGAGAGGTGGCCGAGTGGTTAAAGGCAGCAGACTGTAAATCTGCCCGCGCAAGCGTACGCTGGTTCGAATCCAGCCCTCTCCACCATCACCGCGCGCAGGTCATCCGGCGCGGGGCCGCGCGCATTCACTCCAAAATGGATCGAGAAAACTCCATCCGACCTGGTTTTTCGCGCGTTATCGCCCTTTATTTGAGGACTCTCTCCATTTCGCTTACAGTCCAGCGGATTCGCGGGGGGGCATCGACTATGCTAGCGACATTAACGGGAGTTCGAGTGGGGCACGTGGCGGCAGACGATAGCGGCACCGATCGAGATTCGGGACCGGGCGCGAGCCCGGTGTCGCGGCTGACCCAAGGTCAGCTCGATTGTCTTCGACTGGTCGACCAACACCTCTCGTCCAAGGAAATCGCGGTCGAGCTCGGAATTTCTTCCCACACCGTCGATCAGCGAGTTCGCCTCGCGCTTCAGACGCTCGGTGTCGAGCGCCGGTCGCAGGCGGCGCGCCTCGTGTCGCAAGAACTCGGGCCATATCAACGGTTGATAGATCAATCGCCGCACATTGAGGGCGACTCCAATCCCGGCCAGTCCATTGCGGTGGTCGGTTTTCAGATTCGGCACGCTGACCGTGCAGGGAAGGCTGGTGGCTCCGGTTTCAATACCGAGCAGAGGCCAGGGTCAAATTGGTCTTCCCTGCCTTTGCCGTTCGCAACAAGGAGTCACCCCAGGAATGAGATGAGCGTCGGCTACCGGCTGCTCTGGATCGTCCTGATCGCGATTGGCGCTATCTTTTCGGCGGGGATGTATCTCGCCGGACTTGAAAGCCTCTCCAGGATGATCGGCCGCTAGGCAGATTTTCAACTCTCCTGACAGCTAGCCCCGGCGCGCATCCCGCGTCCGGCAAGGAGAAGTCATGCGCAAACAAATCATCGAAAACGCCGCTTATGAAGTCGCCACCCAGATCCGCACGGTCGAGGACTGCATCGAAGACGCTCTCATTGAAATCGCCGACCTTCAGTCGAAAATGTTGCGTGCCCGGTCCGCTGCCGGGGTTTCCACCACCACTGGCCATGCCGCACTCGAACAGCTTTCCACCGCCGTCTCGGCGCTGGTCACCGCGCGTGGCGGGATGGCCAATTGCCATGGCGAGCTGCGCGACGCCAAGCAGTTTGTCCCCGGCTTGCGTACGGTCAGCTTCGGCGAAGGCAGCGAATGTCCGCCCAAGGCCGCGCGGACCGACCTGCGCGTCGTCGCCTGACAGGTTGATTGGCCGGGCTGCGATCCGTAGTCCGGCCAACTGACGATGCTTAGCCCGCCCACCTATTTCATCGTTCTGGCGATGGTCTGTGCGTATGCCTTCCTTCGTGGGCATGCGGAATCGCGCGTCGCGGCGTCGATCTGCGTTCTCGCATCGATCGCCAGCGTGATCGTGATGTCGCCCCTCGCAGGACGCTATTCGCGCGTCGAATCCGGGGTGTTCATCGTCGATCTGGCGGTTCTCATCGGCTTCACAACCATCGCGCTCCGCTCCGAACGCTTCTGGCCATTGTGGGTCGCAGGGTTCCAGCTGACCACGATCCTCGCCCATTTGTTCAAGGCGATTCAGTTCGTGCCGATCCCGCAGGTCTATGCCGTTGCCGCGCGTTTCTGGGTCTACCCGATCTTCCTGATCATCGTCATCGGCACCTGGCGAAGCCACCAGCGCCGCCGCCACGACAGCCACGGCGCCACTTACCCTAGCTAAGCCTTCCCTAGCGTGCCTGACTCACGCCATCGGCGGAAGCGCGAGGCGCTTTCGCCTCAGACGATCAGGCTCTAGAGCGGCGCCATGGCTTTCGCTCCGCTGCTCGCAACCGCGCTGATCGAAGCGCTCGACGAACCAGCGCTGATCGTCGAGGACGGACGGACTGTGGCCGCCAACGCCGCCGCTCGCGCGATGTTCGGCCAGGCCATCGTCGGCCGCGACCTGCGCTTCGCGATCCGCCATCCACAGGCACTGCAGGCGATCCTCGCCGGCAAGCACCATGATCTCGCTTTGGTCGGTCTCGCCAATGCCGCGCAGCCGTGGCAGCTGTCGGTTCGACCGATCGACAAGACCACCTCCCTGGTCCGGGTCGCCGACCGCTCGGCGGCGGTCACGGCGGAGCGGATGCGGGTCGATTTCGTGGCCAATGCAAGCCACGAATTGCGCACCCCGCTCGCCACCATTTCGGGCTTTGCCGAGACGCTTGCCGAGGATGGCCCGCTGGATGAGAACGCGCGCCGCAAGTTCGGCGCGACGATCCACAATGAGGCAGCGCGGATGCTGCGCCTCATCGAAGATCTGATGGGCCTGTCGCGGATCGAGGCCGACCGCTTCGTCCTCCCGCGCGCAACGATCGATCTTGGCGCGGTTGCCCGGATCGCGGCGCAACAGGTCGCGGCGCTGGCCGAGCGCAAGGGCTGCTCGATCGAGGTTGTCGCCGACGACGAGCCAATCGCGGTGATCGGCGACCACGCGCAACTGGTGCAAGTCGCCGACAATCTCGTGACCAATGCAGTGCGCTATGGGTGCGGGGCCAATGCCGGGACGGTGCGGGTCGAAGTGCTGCGCGACGGCGCGCGCGGCGTGCTTCGGGTGATTGATCAGGGCGATGGCATATCCGCCAACCATCTGCCGCGGCTGACCGAGCGATTCTACCGGGTCGATCCGGCGCGGAGCCGCGAATCGGGGGGCACCGGCTTGGGCTTGGCGATCGTCAAGCATATCGTCGAACGGCATCGCGGAACGCTGGATATCCGCAGCCGGCCTGGCGCCGGAACGATCGTCGACGTCCGCCTCCCACTCGCAACCAGCCAATGAGCGGGATTGTTGTCATCAAACTGTAACATGGGCGTCACACAGCCGCCGTCGGTCATGGCCTAGTCGCGACGGCGGTCAGGGCCGTGGGGCGCCCGTCATTTTTCAAGAAGGTGATGCTATGAACAAGTCCATTGCGATCCTCCCGCTCGTGGCGCTGGTCGCGGCCTGCGGCGGCGGCGATTCGGGCAAGGGCGCCGGCAGTCAGCTCAAGATTGTCGGCTCGTCGACCGTCTATCCGTTCACCACTGCCGTGTCGGAAGAATTCCAGCGCGCCAATCCGGGCAACAGCGCGATCGTCGAATCGACCGGCACCGGCGCCGGCATCAAATTGTTCTGCGGCGGCGTCGGCGACAAATTCCCCGACATGGTCAACGCTTCGCGCCCGATGAAGGCCAGCGAATATGCCGATTGCGCAAAGTCCGGTGCCAAGAATGTGATCGAGCTCGCCGTGGGCATCGACGGCCTTACCTTTATCCAGGCCAAGGGCCAGCCGGCCCTCAACGTCACCGTCGCCGACATTTACAAGGCGCTCGCCGCCAATCCGTTCGGCAAGGCCCAGACTGCGGTCACTTGGAAAGACGTCAATCCGGCGCTTCCGGCGCTCAAGATCCGGGTTCTCGGCCCGCCGCCGACCAGCGGCACCCGCGACAGCCTGGCCGAGCTGATCCTCGAAAAGGGTTGCGACAGCGACCCCGCGATGAAGGAATTGAAGAAGTCCGATTCGGACGCGCACAAGGCGACGTGCACCAAGATCCGCGAAGACGGCGCCTATGTCGAAGCTGGCGAGAATGACAATCTGCTGGTCCAGAAGGTGTCGGCCGATCCGGGCGCGCTGGGCGTTCTGGGCTACAGCTTCCTCGAGGAAAATGCCGACAAGGTCGCGCCCGTGTCGATCGCCGGCGTGACCCCGACCGAAGCGACGATCAGCGACCTGTCCTACCCGGGCAGCCGCAAATTGTTCGTCTATATCAAGGGCGAGCATATGGCGGCCAAGCCGTCGATCAAGCAGTTCGTCGAGGCTTATGCCAAGGGCATGGGTGCCGGTGGCATGCTCGCCAAGCGCGGATTGGTGCCGCTGGGCGCGGCCGACGCGGCAGCCGCAACCGCGCAGGCAACGGCGCTCAAGCCGCTCGATCCGTCGAGCCTCAAGTAAGCATCGAATAGGGCGACGAGCGCCATGAGTCTGACCATTGCGCTCGTCGCGATCCTGGTGATCGCCGTCGCCGCCGGCCTGTTTGCCCGTAATCGGGCAATCGGACTGCGCGGCGGCGGCGCGCGCCTCAACAGCCTGCCCAATTATCACGCCAGTTTCGTCGCCTTGTGGTCGGCGATCCCGGCGCTGCTGTTCCTTGCCATTTGGACCCCGGTTCAGGGCCACTTCGTCAATGGTGCGGTGATGGCCTCGCCTGCCGCCCAGTCGCTGCCCGATTTCGCGATGACCCGCGACACCATCCTGGCCGAAGCCCGCGACATCGCCAGCGGCGCAATCGAAGCCGGGTTCAACCCCGAGTCGGCCACGCTTGCCCCGGTCTATGCCGAAGCTGGCGCGCGCTACGCCGCGATCGGCGGGGGGATCGCGATTTTGATTGCCCTGGTCGGCGCCTTTTTTGCGCTGCGCACCGTCAAGGTCGATTTCCGCGCCCGATCGCGGGTCGAGAAAGCGGTGCTCGGACTGCTGGTGCTGGCATCGCTGATTGCGGTGCTGACCACGCTTGGCATCGTGCTGTCGCTGCTGTTCGAAAGCCTGCGCTTCTTCCGCCTGGTCAGTCCGACCGAATTCTTCTTCGGCACCACCTGGAGCCCGCAGACCGCACTGCGCGAGGACCAGGCCGGATCGTCGGGGGCGTTCGGGTCGATCCCGTTATTCTGGGGCACCGCCTTCATCGGCGCGATCATCGCCATGATCGTCGCCATCCCGCTGGGCCTGATGAGCGCCATCTTCCTGACCCAATATGCGCCGCACCGGGTGCGTGCCTGGTTGAAGCCGATCCTCGAGATTCTCGCCGGCGTGCCGACCGTGGTCTATGGCTATTTCGCCGCGCTGACGGTCGCTCCGCTGGTGCGCGATTTCGGCATTTCGATCGGCATCTCCTCGGCCAGCAGCGAGAGCGCGCTGGCCGCAGGGCTCGTGATGGGCATCATGATCATCCCGTTCGTTTCCTCGATGGCCGACGATAGCATTGCCGCCGTGCCGCAGGCGATGCGCGACGGCAGCCTGGCGCTAGGCGCGACCAAGTCGGAAACGATCAAGAGGGTAGTGCTCCCCGCCGCGCTTCCCGGCGTGGTCGGCGGCGTTCTGCTCGCGGTCAGTCGCGCCATCGGTGAGACGATGATCGTGGTCATGGCCGCCGGCCTGGCCGCCAACATGACCGCCAATCCGTTCGAAAGCGTGACCACCGTCACCACCCAGATCGTGCAATTGCTGACCGGCGACCAGGAATTCGAAAGCGCCAAGACCCTGGCCGCCTTCGCGCTCGGCCTGGCGCTGTTCGTGATTACGCTGATCCTCAACCTCATCGCGCTGCGCTTCGTGCGCAAGTATCGGGAAGCTTATGAGTAGTCGTGCACCCACCCGCTGGACCGACGGCTCGATGGAGCGGCTGGTCGCCAAGCGCTACAAAGCCGAACGCCGATTCAAATTCTTCGGGCTGGCCGCGGTCACCCTGTCGGTGGCGTTCCTCGCCTTCCTGCTGATCACCATGGCGTGGAAAGGCGCGGGCGGCTTCACCCGCACCGAGATCAAGCTGGCGCTCGATTTCCCGCGCTCCGATCTGATGCTCGATCCGGCCGCGCTCAAGGGTCCCGAATCAGCCGAAGCGATCGCGTCGGCCGGGCTCGACAATGTCGTCGAGCAGGCTGCGGTTGCGCAGTTTGGCGAAGGTGGCGGCGAATTGTTCGGCGGCGCGACGATACGCATCCTGGGCGAACAGTTGATCGCCGACCCCGACCTCGTCACCAAGCGCGTCGAGCTGTGGCTTCCGGCCTCGTCCAAGGCCGATGTTGCCGGCAAGCGCGATGGCGACCCGGTGTTCGAGCGATTGATCGCAAAGGCCGATCATCGGCTACGCTTCAACCCGACCTTCCTGACCTCGTCCGACGCCACCGATGCCTCGGTGGTTGGGGTGTGGGGAGCGCTCAAGGGCACCTTCCTGACCATCCTGGTGACGATGGTGCTGGCCTTCCCGATCGGGGTATTGTCGGCGCTCTACCTGGAAGAATTCGCGCGGCGCAATCGGTGGACCGATCTGATCGAGGTCAGCATCAACAA
>JBDSOV010000112.1:0-6862 GCA_039914575.1 Sphingomicrobium sp. | reverse complement strand
CAGCAAGACGAACCCCATCAGCGCGTAGAGCGCGAGGATGTCGCCTTTCCACAACAGCACGATGTGGAGCAGGCCGAACCCGAACAGGATCGCCAGCCGCCGCATGTATCGCGCGATGCCCTCGCCTCGCGCCTCCAACCGTCCGAGCTGAAGCGCGAAGCCGATCCCGAACAGCAATGCAAAGATCGAATAGAATTTGCCGTGCATCAGCCAGTCGAGCCCGAACTCGGTCAGTGTCGCGGCGCTCGACAGATCGACATGCTCGTTAAGCGCGCCCGAGAACCCGACCATGTTCGACGCCAGCACCCCGAACAATGCAAACCCGCGCAGCGCATCGAGCAAATCGGCGCGCTCGGACGGTGCCAGCGGTTCGGCAGGTGCAAGTGTCGGCATGGCAGGCCCCCCGATGTCAGTAATTTCGATACGCCACCGCAACAAGGGGTCAACCCCGGCGCGTCAGTCGGTCAGCCGCCGCCGATAGGTCTCGGGCAGGAACAACAACCCCGCAACCAATGTCACCAGTGCGACGATAATCGGGTACCAAAGCCCGTAATAAATATTCCCGGTCGCGGCGACCATTGCGAAGGCGGTGGTCGGCAGGAACCCGCCGAACCAGCCGTTGCCGATATGATAGGGCAGGCTCATCGAGGTGTAGCGGATGCGGGTCGGGAACAATTCAACCAACAGCGCCGCGATCGGCCCGTAAACCATCGTCACATAGAGGGCGAGGAGGAACAATATCCCGACCACCCGGACCTTGTCGATCGCTGCCGGATCGGCTTTTGCGGGATAACCGGCTTCCGCAGCGGCGGCACCGAGCCTCGCGCCGTAGGTGGCGAGATCGCCGATCGCGACGGTTCGACCGCCGATCGAAACCTCGCCCCTGCCGTCGCGCGAGTTGGCATAACTGATCCCGGCCTTGGCCAAAGTCGACTTGGCGATGTCGCAGGCACTACGGTCGAACTTGGCCTTGCCGATCGGGTCGAACTGCACCGAGCAGGAAGCGGGGTCGGCATGGACCGTCACCGGCGCGCTCGCCTGCGCCCGCGCCAGCGCGGGGTTGGCGGCGGCAGTCAGCGCCCCGAACAGCGGGAAATAGGTAAGTGCGGCGAGCGCGCACCCGGTCATGATGATCGGCTTGCGCCCGATCTTGTCCGACAGCCAGCCGAACAGGATGAAAAATGGCGTCGCCAGCGCCAAGGCTACAGCGATCAATATGTTGGCGGCCGCGCCATCGACCTTCAATGTCTTCTCTAGAAAAAACAGCGCGTAGAATTGCCCAGTGTACCACACCACCGCCTGCCCAGCCACGGCACCGACCAAAGCGATGATCACGATCCTTGCATTTCCCCAGCGCGCAAACGCTTCGGTCAGCGGCGCGGTCGACCCCTCGCCCGCCGCCTTCATCTCGACGAACACCGGCGATTCCTCGAGCTGCATCCGGATCCACAGCGACACGCCGAGCAGCAAGATCGAAATCAGGAACGGGATCCGCCAGCCCCACTCGGCGAACGCGGCCTCGCCCAGCCAGGTACGGATGCCGATCACCACCAGCAGCGCTGCGAACAGGCCCAGGGTCGCGGTGGTCTGGATGAAGCTGGTGTACAGCCCGCGCTTTCCCTCGGGCGCATGCTCGGCGACATAGGTCGCCGCCCCGCCATACTCACCGCCCAGCGCCAGGCCCTGCAATAATCTGAGCGCGACCAGCGCAATCGGCGCCGCCACCCCGATTGACGCATAATTGGGCAGCAAGCCGACGATAAACGTCGACAGCCCCATGATCCCCATCGTCACCAGAAACGTATTCTTGCGCCCGACCAAATCGCCGATCCGCCCGAACAATATCGCCCCGAACGGCCTGACCGCAAACCCCGCGGCGAAGGCGGCCAGGGCGAAGATGAACCCCGTGGTCTCGTCCACCCCGCTGAAAAATTGCGCCGAAATGACCGTCGCCAGCAGCCCGTAGAGGTAGAAATCATACCATTCGAAGATTGTGCCAAGCGACGACGCGCCGATGACAAGGGCGGAGCGTTGAGGAAGCCGCGGTTCGATCGCTTCGCGCATCACCTTACAGCCTCCCTCGCGACAGCATGGGTGCCTCGCGCCGCGACAAAGCGCAAGGCGCAGCGCGTTACCAGGCGTTCATGACATTCATTCAACTAATCGGTTGACTATCTGCTCCGGACAGGGCATATTCAACCACATGGTTAAACATAATTCGCCCCATCTCGACACCGTCTTCCACGCATTGGGCGACGCTACGCGGCGGCAAATGCTGCGACAGCTCGCCGCGGGCGAACGGACGGTCAGCGAGCTGGCGCGGCCGTTCGCAATCAGCCTCGCCGGCGCGTCCAAGCACATCAAGGTGCTGGAACATGCCGGTCTGATCCGCCGCGAGGTGCGCGGCCGGACCCATTTCTGCTGGCTCGATGCCGGGCCGCTGGCCAGCGCCGACGAGTGGCTCCGTTACTATGAGCGCTTCTGGACCGACCGTCTCGATGCGCTCGAGCGCCTTCTTCGCGACGAGGATGCCCGAAAATCACCCCCCAAAGGAGAAAAACAATGACCCAGGCTGCAAACAACAACGCCTATGGCGTTCTGAGCGATGACTCCACGCTGACCGTCAAACGGCTGCTTCCCGGCCCGATTGACCGCGTCTGGCGATACCTCGCCGAAAGCGACCTGCGCCGCCAATGGCTCGCCGCTGGTGACATGGAGATGAAGCGGGGCTCGCGCTTCGAGCTAGTTTGGCGCAATGGCGAGCTGATGGACAACCCCGGCCAGCCGCCCGAAGGCTTCGGCGGGGAACATCGCATGAACAGCGAGATCACCGAGATCGACGCGCCGCGCAAGCTCAGCTTCAGCTGGGGGGACACCGGCGGAGTCTCGTTCGAACTCGATCAGCAGGGCGACGAGGTGCTGCTAACCCTCACCCACCGCCGCATCGCCGAACGTTCGACCCGGCTCAACATCAGCGCCGGCTGGCACGCCCACCTCGACGTCCTCGCCGCGCGGCTGAGCGGCGACGAATTGACCCGACCTTTCTGGGACCACTGGGCCAGCCTCAAAGCCGACTATGAAAAGCGCCTTCCGGCGTGAAGGGGACAACCATGACTGAACCTTACACCGGCGGCTGCGCGTGCGGCGCGATCCGCTACAGTGTGTCGGCGGAGCCGGCCATGATGAACGACTGCCAGTGCCGTCAATGCCAGCGCGACAGCGGCAGCGGCCATGGCTCGCACCTGACCTTCATCGGCGCGCCGGTGAAGGTCACGGGCGAGGCCAGCCATTGGGAAACGGTCGGCGAAGGCGGCACCCGCAAGAGCCGCGCCTTCTGTCCGGCCTGCGGATCGCCGGTCTATCTGACGTTCCCCGACATGCCGAATCTGTTCGTGGCCAGCGCCGCGAGCCTCGACGATCCCGACAGGTACAAGCCGCAGATCGTCATGTGGGCTTCGGCCCGCCAATCTTGGGACCACCTCGATCCCGCCGTGCCGAAGTTCGACAAAATGCCGCCGCCACAGACTTAGCTATCGCTGGGAAGTGACCCAGGTTTAATGATGCCGTGCGGTCGGATCAGCCCAATGATTTTTCGGGATGGGGGAGACGCTAGCAGCGCATAGGCGCCATCGCCCGCGACGACCTGAATACCGAGCAGGGCGAGCCACACCAGTGGCAGTTCCGCACCGGCGTTGGTGAAGTAGAGGCCGTTGCGTGCCAGCCAGAATTGGGCCGCGCCGGCCATCATCGGCATCGCATAGAGCGCAATGTACCGCGCAAATACGCCCGGGATCAGGAAGAGCTCGCCCGCGACCTCGGCCGAAAGCACATAGGCTAGCACATAGGCGGGATAACCGCTTTTGAGCAGGTTTCCCCACCATGCGGGCAGACCTCCGGGCAGGATCGCGATCTTCCAGTAGAGATGCGCGATAAAGAGCAGGCCGAGCAAGACCCGCAGCATGGTGGGCGTTTAGCCGGACCTCGAGGTTCGTTGGGTCTCCAGTCAAATCACTCCCACTCGATCGTCCCCGGCGGCTTCGAGGTATAGTCGTAGACCACGCGGTTGATGCCTTTGACCTCGTTGATGATGCGCGTCGCGCAGCGGCTCAAAAACGCGGCGTCGAACGGGTAAATGTCGGCGGTCATGCCATCGACGCTGGTTACAGCGCGCAAGGCGCAGACTTGGTCGTAGGTGCGGTAATCGCCCATCACACCGACTGTCTTGACCGGCAGCAACACTGCAAACGCCTGCCAGATGGCGTCGTACAGCCCGGCGCGCCGGATCTCCTCCAGATAGATTGCATCGGCCTTGCGCAAGATGTCGCAGCCCTGCTTGGTCACTTCGCCGGGGATGCGGATGGCGAGGCCGGGGCCGGGGAACGGGTGGCGTCCGACGAATGCCTCGTCGAGCCCCAGTTCACGGCCCAGCGCGCGGACCTCGTCCTTGAACAATTCGCGCAACGGCTCGACTAGTGCCATGTTCATCCGCTCGGGCAGCCCGCCGACATTGTGGTGGCTCTTGATCGTCGCCGACGGCCCGCCGGTGAAGCTGACGCTTTCGATCACGTCGGGATAGAGCGTCCCCTGCGCGAGGAAATCAGCGCCGCCGATCTTCGCCGCTTCCTCCTCGAACACCGCGATAAACTCCCCGCCGATGAATTTGCGCTTGGCCTCGGGGTCGGTCACGCCCGCCAGTCCGGCCATGAACCGCGCCTCGGCATCCACCACCACCAGCGGTATATTGTAGTGATCGCGGAACAGCGTCTCGACCTGGGTCCGCTCGTTCAACCGCAGCAGCCCGTGATCGACGAACACGCAGGTTAGCTGGGTACCGATCGCTTCATGGATCAGGATCGCAGCAACCGAGCTATCGACCCCTCCGGACAGCCCACAAATTACGCGCCCACCGCCAACCTGCGCCCGGATCTCCTCCACCTTGGCGTCGCGATATCCGGCCATCGACCAGTCGCCGACTACTCCGCACACGCGATGCACGAAATTGGCAAGCAGCTTGGCGCCATCGGGGGTGTGCACCACCTCGGGGTGGAATTGAGTCCCGTAATAATGCCGCGCCTCGTCGGCGATGACCGCAAACGGCGCCCCGTCCGACACCGCAACGATTTTGAATCCCGGCGCGAAGTTGGTGACCTTGTCGCCGTGGCTCATCCATACCTGGTGCCTTGTCCCGACCGCCCACAGCCCCTCGAACAGCAGGCAATCCTCGGTCACCGTCAGATACGCCCGCCCGAACTCGCCCGCATCCCCCGCTTCGACCGTGCCGCCCAATTGGTGGCTCATCACCTGCTGGCCATAGCAGATGCCGAGAATCGGGACTTTGCTGTCAAACAATATCTGCGGCGCGCGGGGGGATCCGTCGTCGGGCACCCCGGCGGGCGATCCCGACAGGATGATGCCCTTGGGGGCGAGCCGCTCGAACGCGGCTTCGGCCGACTGGAACGGCGCAATCTCGCAATAGACCCCGGCTTCGCGCACGCGCCGCGCAATCAATTGCGTCACCTGGCTGCCGAAGTCGATGATCAGGATCGATTGGTGGGGGGTGATGGCCGTCATGCTGGGCCGATAAGGAGCCGCGACGCTCAACGCAACTGCTCTGCCCAAAGCAAAGCGCGCGCCCCTCGCGGAACGCGCGCTTCGTTGGTCCGAGATCAGCCGAGGCTGTTAGCGGCGGCGATCGATATCGACGTCGGTTACCTGGCCGCGGAAATTGACCTTGCAGTTGAACCGCAAATTGGCGCCGTAGCCCTGGTTGCCGTAGCCGTAGCCCTGGTTGCCGTAGCCATAGCCCTGGTTGCCATAGCCCTGATTGCCATAGCCCTGGTTGCCGTAGCCCTGATTGCCATAGCCCTGGTTATATCCGCCGTAGCGGTTACCGCCGCTGGCGAGGCCGTAGATCTTCAGCCCGCTGTTGCGCCGCTCGACATTGGTGATGCGGGTCACGCGCGAGCCGTTATAGCCCTGGTTATAACCATTGTTGCCGTAGCCGCCGTAATTGCCGTAGCCGCCATAATTATAGCCGCCCTGGTAGCCATTGAGGCGGGCCTCGGTGGCGCGGACACACATGTCGATCGCGTAACGGTCATTCTGTTGATAATTCTGGCCGCCGAGGATCGAATTGAGAATCCCGCTCACGACATTGTTATTGTTGTTATAGCCCTGACCATAACCCTGGCCCGGATAATATTGGGCGGCCGCCGGGGCCGCCGTCACCAGTGCTGCAATCGCGGCACCGCTGAGCATGATGTTGGTAACAGCCTTCATGGCAAACCTCCTGTCAAACGCACACGCCCCGCACATGGGGCGCCGATCAAACGCATCTAGGCCGATTCGGCTGCACGACCGCTGAATGCGACGGTAGCGTAATGTTCAGCTAGGTTAACAGGTTCCACGGTCATTACGCCAGCGTTCCATTCGTCCCGCGAAAGGCGTGCTGGAGGTCAGGCCGCGAGCTCTTCCTCGTCGCCCATCACCGGGCCCGAATCCTGGCCCTTGGCGGAAACGTCACGGTCGACGAATTCGATGATCGAGATTTGCGCCGAATCCGACATCCGGATCCCGGCCTTGACCACCCGGCAGTAACCCCCGTCGCGTGTCGCATAGCGCGTAGCGATGACGTCGAACAATTTGACCAACTGGTCGTCGTCCATCAACCGGCTCATCGCCAGCCGGCGATTGGACAGCCCGCCCTTCTTGGCCAGCGTGACCAATTTCTCGACATAGGGCCGAAGCTCCTTGGCCTTGGCGGTGGTGGTGGTGATCTGCTCATGCTTGATCAGCGCAGCGGCCATGTTGCGGAACATCGCGGTGCGATGGGCCGAAGTGCGCTGCAATTTACGATGGCCAA
>JBDSOV010000051.1:0-15420 GCA_039914575.1 Sphingomicrobium sp. | reverse complement strand
GCATCGCATGCATCGGCGGGGGACCGGCCGGACTCTATTTCGCTATCTCGATGAAGTTGCGCGATCCGCGCCGCGAGGTGCATCTGTTCGAGCGCAATCCGCGCGGCGTTACCTTCGGCTGGGGCGTAGTCTTTTCCGACCAGACGGTCGACAATCTGATGGCCAATGACCCCGTTTCCGGTGTCGCAATCGCCCAAAGCTTCGCCCATTGGGACGATATCGACGTCCATATTGGGGGGCAGTACATCCGCTCCTCGGGTCACGGCTTCATCGGCATCGGCCGCAAGCAATTGCTCGACCTGTTGTCGGCACGCGCGGAGGAACTTGGCGTGCAGCTCCATTACGAAGCAGTATGCGACCCCGATTCGGCCAAATGGAGCGGCTATGAGCTAGTCATCGCCGCCGACGGGATCAACAGCCAGATCCGCGAAGAGCGGCCTGAAGCCTTCGGTGTCGAGGTTGAACAGCGCGCCAACAAGTTCATCTGGCTCGGAACGCCAAAGACGTTTGACGCATTCACCTTCGCGTTCGAGCAGACCGAGGCGGGATGGATCTGGGCCCATGCCTATCGTTTCGCCCCCGATTGTTCAACGTTCATCGTTGAATGTTCCGAAACGACGTGGCGCGGCCTCGGCTTCGAGACAATGGACTCGCCCGCAGTGATCGAGCGCTGCGAGCAGATTTTTGCCCGCTATCTGAGCGGCCAGGCCTTGCTGAGCAACGCCGCTCACCTCCAAGGTCCCGCCGCCTGGCTCAATTTCCGCCGGATCAAGTGCGAGCACTGGAGCGACGGCAACATCATTCTGATCGGCGACGCGGCGCACAGCGCGCATTTCTCGATCGGGTCTGGGACCAAGCTGGCGCTGGAAGATGCCATCAAGCTGGCCGAAGTGCTCAACCGTCCCGACCTGCCGCTAGCCCAGGCGCTCGAAGAATATCAGGCCGAGCGCAGCCTCGAAGTCCTCAAGCTGCAGAATAGCGCGCGCAATTCGACCGAATGGTTCGAGACGCTCGATCGCTACTTGGACTTCGAGCCGTGGCAATTCGCGTATTCACTGCTGACCCGAAGCCAGCGGATCAGCCACGAGAATTTGCGACTGCGCGATCCCGTCTGGCTGGATGGCGTGGAACGAAACTTCTGGGAGCAAGCGACCGGCGAGCCGAAGTCCGCCCCGCCACTCTTCGCTCCATTTCGCCTGCGAGCGATGACTCTCGAGAATCGGATCGTGGTGTCGCCAATGGCAACCTATTCCGCCACCGATGGAGTGCCGAACGACTTTCACCTGGTTCATTATGGCGCTCGTTCGATGGGCGGTGCAGGGCTGATATTTACCGAGATGACCTGCGTGTCGCCAACCGGACGGATCACGCCCGGCTGCACGGGTTTGTGGTCGGACGACCAGGCGGCGGCATGGCGGCGGATCACCGACTTTGTCCATGCCATTGGCAAGGCGAGGATTTGCCTCCAGCTTGGTCACTCCGGCGCAAAAGGGTCGACCCAATTGGGGTGGGAGGCGATGGATGCGCCGCTCGCCGACGGCAATTGGCCGTTGGTAGCTGCAAGCGACGTGGCGTGGAGTGCCGACAACGCCCGCCCGACCGCTTTGACTCGGAACGAAATGGACCTGATTCGCGACCAATTTGTCGCCGCAGCGAGGCGGGCAATCGACGCCGGCTTCGACATGATCGAGCTTCACGCGGCGCATGGCTATTTGCTGTCCAGCTTCATCACCCCGCTGCAGAACAAGCGCGACGATGATTATGGCGGCAGCTTGGCCAATCGCTTGCGCTATCCGCTTGAAATATTCGCCGCGATGCGCGCCATATGGCCTGCCGATCGGCCAATGTCGGTGCGCATTTCGGCGACCGACTGGGCGGGTGACGAGGGCGTGACGCCCGACGAGGCGGTCGAAATCGCGCGCGCCTTCGCCGAGGCCGGGGCCGATTTGATCGATGTGTCGGCGGGGCAAACCTCGGCCGAGGCCAAACCGGTTTATGGCCGCATGTTCCAGACCCCATTCTCGGACAAGATTCGCAACGAAGCGAAGCTCGCCACCATGGCCGTTGGCAACATCACCGAGGCCGACCAGGCGAATGCGATATTAGCATCGGGCCGCGCCGATCTGGTCGCGCTGGCGCGGCCCCATCTGGTCGATCCTTCCTGGACGCTGCGGGCAGCGGCGGCGGCGGATTATCGCGACGTATTCGTGCCCCCGCCATACTTTGCCGGCATGGCCCAGCTGGCCCGCACGCTGCAGCGCGAGGCGGAGATCCAGGCCGCCGCTCTAAAGGCATAGCAACCGGCGCCGCATCATGCGCGTTTCGTCTGTCGGCATGCACAGCAATCTCACCCTTTCGGATCCGCGCGATCGCGCCCGATCGGTGGCGGCGACCGCAGCGATCCATCTCGCGCTTGGTGTGACGTTGCTGACCGGTTTCGCGCTCAAGGCCGATCGCCAGGTGGACGAGGGCTTGCAAATCTTCGACGTCACGCCGCCTCCCTCGCCTCCACCTGCATCGCTTGATCAGCCGAGCCAAGCGCCGCGCGAGCGGCCGGCACCGGCCGGCAGGAAGGCCAATCCAAGCCCAATCGTTGCCCCGCCCGCGCGCCTATCAACGCCGCAGCCTGTGAGCGCAGCGCCAGCGGCTGGAAACGGATCGGCAACGACGTCTGGTGCCGCTTCCGATGGCATCGGACCGGGCGCGGCCGGGACGGGAGCCGGTCGCGGTAGCGGCGGCAGCGGCGGAGACGGCGCCGGACGCATCGGTGCGCGCCTGATTTCGGGCGCGCTCGGTCGCCGGGACTATCGGCAAATCGAATCCATGGGATCGTCCCGGGGCAATGCGGAGCTTCTATTGTTGGTCAGTCCGGCCGGCCGGGTTGAGCGCTGTCGTACAATGCGGTCCAGCGGCAATGCGGCGGTCGACGACCTCCTCTGTCGGCGGATGATGCAAGGGGCGCAATTCCAACCGGCGCGGGAAGCCGACGGATCGCCGCTGTATCAGGACGTCCGTTACTTCCCGAACTGGAGCCGGTAACAGGATCTAGCGGCCGGCAATGCGGCGACGCGAGGCCAGCGCCGCCGAGGCGGCGGGGTCGCGCTTGTAGACGTCGGGCAGAAAGGTGATTCCTCCGCCGTTCGGCACGGCGGTGAGATAGGTCAGATAGACCGGAACAGGGCGGGGCAAATCGACGCGCTGTTCGGGGCTGCTCGACGTGGTCGATGGCTCGTTGCCGCCATACAGCCAGCGCGCCAGGCGCGGCGCATCCTCCAGCCGCACGCATCCGCCGCTGAACATGCGCGATTCCTCGCCCAGCAATTTCTTCTCGGGCGTATCATGAAGGTAAATCCCTTGGGCATTGGGGAACATGAACTTCATCCGGCCCATGGCATTTTCCGGCCCCGGCAGCTGCCGCACCCGGACATTCACCTTGCCCGCCGCCACCGCCGCCCAGTCGACCGAAGCGGGATCGACCACCGTCGCATCGTCCGCCCAGCTCGACAGCAATTGATAGCCCTTTTGGCGAAGGTAAGGTGCACCGCCCTTGACGACGTTGGGCGCGATCCGCTCGGCGGCAAGATCGGCGGGCACATTCCAATAGGGGTTGAGCGACGTAAAGCGGATCAGTGCCGCCATCATTGGCGTCGGATGGACCGGCTTTCCGACCACCACGCGCATCGTGTCGACCACACGGCCGTCCTCGGTCATCACCAATTCGGCGGCGGAAGCATTGACAATCACCGCCTTGCCCGGGCCAGCCGGAAGCGCGCGGGCGCGTTCGAGATTGAGCCGGATCAGATCTTGCTCGTCCGGGCTGGTCAGCGCCCCGGCAACGAGCGATCGCCGAAGGCCGGCGTAGATGGAGTTCATCCAGCCCATGTCCGAGATATAAAGATCAAGCGACGGCGCGGCGGCCGCGGCGTCGAGCAACGCACGCGGCGAGAATGCTACAGGTTGGAGCTCGGGATCCACCCAAATCATGTCGATCGCGGACGTTCGCCGCATGTCGCGTGCATAAGCGACAAACATCTCGCTCAGCAGGCGATCGGCGCGACGAATGGTTTCGGGATTGCTCGACCAGGCGACACGAAGGGCGCGATCAAGTTCGTTCGGGGCATAACTATCCGGGTCAAGGCCGTCAGCGCGGGCATCGCGGATGAGGTCGAACAGCTTTTGCGCCGCGCCACCCTCATTGTCCCGACCAAACCACAACGGCTGGCCGTTCCGCGCGGCATAGAAATTGTCGATCGTCTCACCGGGAATGGACTGTCCGGGAGGAGCGGCTGCCGCCATTTGTGGCATGGCCGAGAGAAGCGCAGCCGCTAGGCACAACGACAAGCGCGCCGGACGACCAAGCCGTCCGACGCGCCAATCGTTCGAAGCGCTGAGGTTAACCGCGCTCACCGGCACCTATCGGCGCAGGCGCGGGGGCCTGACCGGTCGGGGCACCCTGATAATATTGGCCGTTATACATATAGCCATCGACGCGGCCGTCGCGGTCCTGATCGGCCCAGATCGCGCCGGCAATTCCACCGACCACCGCACCGGCGATCGCGCCTTCGAGCAAGCTGACGCCCGGAATCAATGCCCCGGCAGCTGCACCAAGCACCGCGCCACCGACGACGCCGGTGCCGACTCGGCCAAGGGTCGAATCCCAACCCGAAGGACGACCTTGGTAGTAACTGCCGTTCTGGCTGTAGCCATCGGCATAGCCATCATTGTTATTGTCCGACCACACCGCGCCGGCGAGACCACCGATCGCTGCACCGACAACGGCGCCTTCGATCGGCGAAATGCCGCCGACCAGCGCGCCAACACCGGCACCGCCAGCGGCGCCAATCACCGCGCCCGTCCCGACATCCGACATGCGGGCGTCATCAACCGTCGAACAGGCCGAAACGGCCATCGAGCCAGCCAGCAAGGCGGCCATCATAGATTTACGCATCATCATTCTCCCTTGGTTTTTGGTGGCCTCAGCCCCGGGCCCTCGGCCCCCGCCAGCGGCGCGTGAAGTCAACGGGAGAACGACGGTCCGACAAGATCGTTCCGCCTGTAAACTTGAAGCGCCGCCCTGCCTTTTCGCCAAGACCTTAAAAACGTTAAAGAAGATACCTCATCTTGAGCGACGCTAGCGGTCGGCCGTTGCTCTCGAACGACGCTTCGTTAAAGCGCGGCGCCCGGGCGCGCATCGTCGGGTTGCGCGAGAAAGCGAAGCCTTCCTTGGGAATCCCGAACATAGTGTTTAACTTGCCGTCGCTATTGGCATCATGGAAAGCGGCGATGGCATAGGTGCCGAGCGGGACTGACACGAACGTGTAGCGCAGCGGCCCCTTCCCCGCCTTGATCGTCACGTGCACCGCCGAACCCGCCTTACAGTCGGGAAATGATTTGGAATCGCGGGTCAGGCACAGGCGGACGAGCCCGCGTGCATCACGCAGCCCAGCGATCTCGACTTGGAGGTCGGTCGTCCCCGGCGCCTGGGCTGGCGCTGGTGCGGCGACGTTGAGGCTCAAAGCTGCCAAGCCCGCCATCGGTAGCGCAAAGGCGATCCCAGAATCTGAAATAGAGCCCATAATTGCATTTATTCCTCTTATGATGGAGCTGGTGATGGGTGGCGGTTATCAGCCAATTCCCTACCCGGCCATGAACGAGCGCTTTGGGGAACATCTCCCACCCCATATGATTGGTGACACCCATCACCGTCATGATCGTCAGCACCGTGGCGAGCGCGCCCAGGTGAATCGGGATGGTCAAGATCAACGCCGGAATCACCACCGCGCCGGTCAGCGTTTCCCACGGGTGGAAACTCATCGCCGCCCAGGCAGTCGGTGGGTGGCTGGCGTGATGCACCGCATGAACCCGACGGTAGATGGTGGGTCGATGCATCCAGCGATGGGTCCAATAAAACCAAGTATCATGGAGCGCGAGATAGACGATCACCGAACCGGGCAGCCACCACCAGGAGTAAGCCGCCGGATCGGTGTAGAGCCTGGTCCAGGCGAACCGGTCCCAGCCCCACAACAGGAGCCCTGCAGGCAATCCGTAAATTAAAGCGCTGGCCAACGACCAGCCGATCTCCGAACGGATCTGGTGGTCAAGGCCGGTGTAAAGCTGCGGATGGCGGACGCGCGTTAGCCAGGCGAATCCCCCGCTGGTAAGCACATAACGCACCGCGACGATCGCCGACATTGCGACCGCGCTGGCCAGCGCCGGCCAGATCAAGTTGTTTGACCACTCCGTCATGGTGATGGCCTTACCAGCGCGATGACACTAAGGCGAGCGGCGATGCGTTCGAACGAGCCCCTGATCATCGTTGGTGGAGGCCTGGCGGGATCGCTCGCCGCGCTGGCCATCGCCGAGCGCCGGCCCGCCGTGCCGCTGCTGCTGATCGAGGCGGGAACCTGCTTCGGCGGCAATCACGTCTGGTCCTATTTCGATGGCGACGTGGCGGGGAAGGAACGGCGGCTGGTCGAGGCGATGCAGCCGATCCGCTGGCCAAGCCACTCGGTGCGCTTCCCGGGACGCAGGCGACAGCTCGGCTTTGGTTATAACAGCGTCCATTCGAAGCACCTCGACGCGCTGGTCCGCGAGCGGCTCACAGCGAACCAGTGGAGGCTCGAAACGGCGGTGGTGTCGATAGATCCGGACGCAGTGACGCTGGCGGATGGAACGCGGATCGCGGCCTCCGCCGTGGTCGATGCGCGCGGGCCCGATGGGCCGATGCCGGGGATTGAGCTGGCGTGGCAGAAATTCGTCGGGATCGAATATGACGCACCGGGCCACGGCCTCGCAGACCCGATCATAATGGATGCGACGGTCGATCAGGCTGAAGGCTATCGCTTCGTCTACAGCCTGCCGTTCAGTCCAGACCGGCTGCTGGTAGAAGATACTTATTATACCAATGGCGCCGCGCTCGATGCCGCGACGCTGGGGGATCGGATCGCGGATTATGTCGCGGCGCAGGGCTGGACCGGAACCCCCATCCGCGAAGAGATCGGCATCTTGCCGATCTTGCTCGGCGGCGACCCCGACCTGTTCTGGCCCGCCGCCGACCCGATCGCGCGGCTCGGGCTGAAGGGCGGCTTCTTCCACCCCACTACCGGTTATTCCCTGCCTCAGGCCGCAGCCAACGCCATCGCGCTGGCCCAGCTTCCCGATCTCGGCGGCCAAGCGATCGCGACATGGACACGGGCCACCTTCCTCGGCCATTGGCGAAGCGGCGGTTTTTACCGGTTGCTCAACCGCCTGCTGTTCCGGGCCGCGCGACCCGAGGAGCGAGTTAAGGTATTCGCCCATTTCTACCGGCTCAACGAGACATTGGTGTCGCGTTTCTACGCCGGCCGGCTGACCGCCTTCGACAAAGTGCGCATCCTCACGGGCAAGCCGCCCGTACCTCTGTTCAAGGCGCTAAAGGCGATGAATTCGTGAGCGATAAACCCATCGGCGCACCAGAGAGCGCAATCGTCATCGGCGCCGGTTTCGGCGGGCTGGCGCTCGCCATTCGGCTACAGTCGGCGGGGATCGCGACGACCCTGATCGAAGCGCGTGACCGGCCGGGCGGCCGGGCTTATGTGTGGCACAAGGACGGCTACACCTTCGATGCCGGGCCGACGGTCATCACCGATCCGCCGTGCCTAGAGGAATTATGGGCGCTATCAGGGCAAAGAATGGCCGACGACGTGACGCTCGCACCGGTCTCGCCTTTCTATCGCCTGATGTGGAATGACGGGGTCGCCTTCGATTATTCGAACGATGATGTCGCGCTGGAGAAAGCGATCGCCGCGCTCAACCCGGATGATGTCGCGGGCTACCATCGCTTCCTGAAATATGCCGAGGGCGTCTACCAGGAGGGCTACGTCAAGCTTGGCGCGGTGCCGTTCCTCGACTTTGCGTCAATGCTCAAGGCCGCCCCGGCGATGCTGCGTTATCAGGCGTGGCGATCGGTTTATTCAATCGTCTCCAAATATGTGAAAAGCGACAAATTGCGCCAGGCTCTGTCGTTCCATACCCTGTTGGTCGGCGGCAACCCGATGAACACCAGCGCGCTCTATGCCTTGATCCACAAGCTCGAGCGCGATGGCGGGGTGTGGTTCGCAATGGGCGGGACCAATGCGTTGATCGATGGCATGGTGCGCCTGTTCGAGCGACTTGGCGGGACCGTCCGGCTCGATGAAAAGGTCGAGCGGATCACGACCGCAGGCGACCGAGTGACCGGGGTGGTTACCGCCAAGGGCGAGCTCAAGGCCGACTTGGTCGCGACCAATGGCGACGTGGTCCACAGCTACGGCCTAATCAAAGATCATCCGCGGGGGGCCAAAGCCGAGGCGAAGTTGAAGCGCCGAAGCTTCTCGCCAAGCCTGTTCGTGGTCCACTTCGGGCTGAAGGGCGAATTCCCCGACATTCCGCATCATTCGATCCTGTTCTCGGATCGCTACGGGCCATTGCTCAAGGACATTTACACCACCGGCGTGCTGGCCGAAGATCCGTCGCTCTACCTGCACCACCCGACGATCACCGATCCCTCGATGGCCCCGCCGGGCTGCTCGTCGTTTTACGCGCTCGCCCCGGTCCCACACCGCGGCAAGATGGACGTCGACTGGGAGGTCGAAGGCGCGCGCTATCGCGAGGTGGTGATCGACCGGATTGAGAAATTGTTGATCCCCGACATCCGCAACCGGATCGAGACGATCTTTCATTACACCCCGGCCGATTTCACCGATGATCTGGGGGCGCATCTGGGGAGCGCGTTCAGCCTTGAGCCGGTGCTGACCCAATCGGCGTATTTCCGGGTGCATAATCGAGACGACGTGCTGGAGAATTTGTATTTCGTCGGCGCGGGGACGCATCCGGGCGCCGGGATTCCAGGCGTCGTCGGAAGCGCCAAGGCGACCGCGGGACTGATCGTCTAATGGATCGCGCCGAACTGGTTGAAGCATCGGGGGCGATCATCGCCAAGGGCTCGAAAAGCTTCCGCAGCGCAAGCCGGCTGTTCGATCCGGTGACCCGCGAGCGGTCGTGGCTGCTCTACGCCTGGTGCCGCGCGTGCGACGATTTGACCGATGGCCAGACGCTTGGCCATGACGCGCAGGCGCCGGTCGATCCCGCCGCCGGGCAACGCCGGATCGAGGCGTTGACCGGGGCCGCGCTGGCCGGGGAAACGACCGGCGACACCCCGTTCGACGCGCTCGGGCTGGTGGCGGGCGAAGTCGCGATCCCCAGAAGGACGATCGACGACCATCTCAAGGGCTTTGCGCTCGACGCCAAGGGCTGGATGCCGGCCGACGAATCCGAGATGCTGGCTTATTGCTATTTTGTCGCGGGCGCGGTCGGATCGATGATGGCGGCGGTGATGGGAGTCGACCCGGCCGATCGCGACACATTGGACCGCGCGAGCGACCTCGGGATTGCCTTCCAGCTCGCCAATATCGCGCGCGATATCGTCCCCGATGCCGAGCAGGGCCGAATCTATCTGCCGCGCGACTGGCTGGTCGAGGCCGGGCTCAACCTCGACGATCCCGCGAGCATCGCCGCGCCGGGCGCGCGCAAGCAGGTCGCGGCAATGGCCAAAAGGCTGGTCGACCTGTCATGGCAATATCGCCGATCGGCGCGCACCGGGGCAGCGCGTCTGCCGTTCCGCGCGCGGCTGGCGGTGCTTGCCGCAGCCAATGTCTATGGCGCGATCGGCGCCCGGGTCGTGCGGCGTGGAACCCGCGCGTGGGATAGCCGCACGGTGGTGTCGAAAGGCGAGAAATTGCTCCACTTCGGCAGCGCGCTGGCAATGGCCGTGCTGCCCGCGCCGAACAAACCGCGCGACAATCTATGGACCGCGCCGGCTTAGATCGAACGTCGTGCCGGCTCGCGCAATTTGCCGCGGCTCGATTCGAGCTGGAGCATCAATCGGTCGATCGGCGGGGCGACGAGGAAGCCGAAGCTGAGACCATGATATTTGCTTTCGACCGCATGGTGCAGCCGGTGGGCCTGGACGATCCGCTTCATATAGGCCGATTTGGGAACGTAATGATGCTTCAGCCGGCGGTGGACGATGACGTCGTGGAAGCCGAAATAGATCATCCCGTAGGTCGCGATCCCGACCCCGATGGCGAGTGCGCCGGGACCCCAAGCGCCAGTGAAGCCGCGATTGATCAGCAGCACCGACGGCACAGCGAAGATCAGCGCGTACCAATCGTTAAGCTCGAACCAGCCGGGGCGATCGCGGTGATGGCTTTCATGAAGGAACCAGCCCGGCCCGTGCATCACCCAGCGGTGCATGACATAAGCGAACCCTTCCATCGCGATGACGGTGGCAAGCCATAGGAGAATCAGCGCGAGCATCGCTGGAGATATAGGCGTTGGGACCGCCCGACTCCAGTGCCTTGCTCGCGTTAATGTTTGCCCAACGATGTAACCTGCGCCTAGCTTTGAGCGTATCTCTTGCAAGACCCGATGGAGCTGAAGCGATGGGAGCCCAAGCCGAGCCTGACTCCGCACCGTTGGCGAAACCCAGCGCTTCACCCGATCCGGCGCCGCGCGCGGGCCCCGGCCCCGGCGATCTGGTCAAGCGGCACCGGCTGTCGACCCGGCTGTGGCACTGGACCAATGTCGTCGCGCTGGCGGTGATGCTGATGAGCGGGCTAATGATCTTCAACGCCCATCCGCGCCTTTACTGGGGGCAATATGGCGCCAATGCCGACGCTGCGTGGTTCGAGATCGGGTCGACCGAAACGACCGGCTTCGTCCAGGCCGGGCCGCTGCGGGTCGCGACCACCGGGGTGCTGGGCCGCTGGACCGATCAGGACAATGTCCTTCGCCGTCGCGCTTTTCCCTACTGGATCACCATCCC
Organism: Sphingomicrobium sp.; assembly: GCA_039914575.1. Taxonomy (GTDB): domain Bacteria; phylum Pseudomonadota; class Alphaproteobacteria; order Sphingomonadales; family Sphingomonadaceae; genus Sphingomicrobium. Next base: position 4,577 of record JBDSOV010000051.1, on the reverse strand, counting down.
GTCGCGCTATAGCTTGGCCGACGCGCGGCTGTGGCATCTCGCCTTCGCCTGGGTGCTGGGCCTCAGTCTCGCCGCTTATATGGTCGTCAGCTTGCACAACCGGCACTTCAAGCGCGACCTGACGATCTCGCTGGCCGAGATAAAGCCGGCGCATTTGTGGACCGACATCAAGGATCATGCCCGCCTCCGCTTCCCAACCGGAGTCGACGCGCTGCGCTACAATATTCTCCAGAAGCTGGCTTATGCCTCGGTGCTGTTCGGGCTGCTTCCCCTGATTATATTCACCGGTCTTGCGATGTCACCGGCAATGGATTCGGGCTGGCCGTGGCTGCTCGACATCTTCGGCGGTCGGCAGTCGGCGCGATCACTGCACTTTATCGCGATGGTAGCGCTAGTCGGTTTCTTCGTCGTCCATATCGCGATGGTCGTGCTGGCTGGGCCGATCAACGAGTTGCGGTCGATGATCAGCGGATATTATCGCCCGCCCGGCGAACGCGCCGACCACAAGGTGACGCCGTGAACCGCCGTGATTTGATCACCGGTCTGTCGCTCGGCGCGGGTGGCCTGCTGCTCGGCGGATGCGACAAATTGAATGCCGATCCGGGCGTGCGCAAGATCCTGGTCGGCGCGGAAGGGCTTCACCTGCGCAGTCAGCGATTGCTCGCCGGGGGCCAGGCCCGCGAATATCGCCGCGACCAGATGTCGCCGGTCTTCCGCACAAACGGCAACACCCGGCCCGCCTCGGCCGACTATCTGGCACATGCCGCGACCAATTTCAGCGACTGGCGGCTCGCGGTCGACGGCCTGGTCGCCAATCCGCTCAAGCTATCGCTACGCGATCTCGGCGCCTTCCCGCAGCGCGCGCAAATCACGCGCCACGATTGCGTCGAGGGATGGAGTGCGATCGGCAAATGGCAGGGGCCGCTGCTGGGCGACGTGCTCAAAGGCGCGGGGCTGTCTACCGAAGCCCGCTACATCGTCTTCCACTGCGCCGACGACAGCAATGGCGTGCCTTATTACGAATCGATCGACCTCTACGACGCCTTCCATCCCCAGACGATCCTGGCGCTGCTGATGAACGACCGACGGCTGCCGATGGGGCATGGCGCGCCGCTGCGCCTCAGGGTCGAGCGGCAGTTGGGCTACAAGCATGCAAAGTTCGTGATGCGGATCGAGGCGCGGGCGCGGATCGACGATCTGTCCGGCGGCAAGGGCGGTTACTGGGAGGATGCGGCCGGCTACCAGTGGTATGCCGGCATATGATCGCGCTTGCGGCGGCCTTCCTCGCCACGGCGCTCATCTATTCCATCGCCGGGTTCGGCGGGGGGTCGACCTACACCGCCTTGCTGGTGTTGGCCGGGACCGATTATCGCGCGGTGCCGATCCTGTCGCTGGCCTGCAACATATTGGTGGTCAGCATCGGCACGTGGAAGTTCGCGCGGGCCGGACATCTCAACTGGCGGCGGGTGTGGCCGTTGTTCGTCACCTCGGTCCCCGCAGCGTGGCTCGGCGGGCGGCTGTTGGTCGAGCGCGACGTTTTCAGCGTACTGCTCGCGGGGTCGTTGCTGGTCGCCGGGCTGACGATGTTGTGGCAGCCAGTCTGGAAGCGCGAGGTGGAACCCGCTCCCGGTCCGCGCTGGATCGAACCGATGGCCGGCGGCGGGTTGGGATTCCTTGCCGGGGTGGTCGGGATCGGCGGCGGGATTTTCCTCGCGCCCTTGCTTTATCTGTTGCGCTGGGACGCGCCGAAGCGGATTGCAGCGACATGCGCGGCGTTCATCCTGGTCAATTCAATCGCGGGGCTTGCCGGGCAAGCGAGCAAGGGGCTGGCCGCGACCGGGGCGGTGATCGGTGAGCATGGCCTGCTATTCCCCGCGGTGCTGGTCGGCGGGCTGCTTGGGGCGAGCCTGGGATCGCGGAAAATCGAACCCAAATGGGTGCGGATCGTGACCGCGTTGCTGATCCTTTATGCCGCCGCCCGATTAGGGATCGAGGTGGTGGGATGACGTCACGTCACACTGGGAGCATCACCTACCTGAGGCTATCGGTGACCGACCGCTGCGATCTGAGATGCGCGTATTGCATGCCCGCGAAAATGGAATTTCTGCCTCGATCTGAAATACTTAGCTTGGACGAGCTTGATCAAATGGCGAGCGCGTTCATTCGATTGGGCATTTCCAAGCTGCGGCTGACGGGGGGCGAGCCTCTGGTCCGCAAAGGCTTTGTCGAGCTGGTCGCGGAGCTCTCCCGCCACCTCGGTAACGGGCTCGACGAACTGGTGATCACCACCAACGGAACGCGGCTGGCCGAGCATGCGCCCGCGCTGGCGCGGCACGGGGTGCGGCGGATCAATGTGTCGATCGACAGCCTGATCCCCGAAAATTACGCGCGGATCACCCGCGGCGGCGACCTATCGCGGGTCATCGCCGGGGTCGATGCGGCGCTTGCGGCGGGGATTGCTGTCAAGATCAACACGGTGGCGCTGGCAGAAGACAATCTGGACGAGGTGGTCGCCGTGGCCGGCTGGGCGCACAGGCGCGGCGCGGCGATCAGCTTCATCGAGGTGATGCCGCTGGGCGAGGTCGAGGCCAAGCGGATCGACCAGCATGTCCCGATGAGCGAGGTTCGGCGGCGCCTGTCCGAGCGCTGGAGCCTCACCCCGATTGCGCTCGATACCGGCGGCCCGGCGCGCTACGTCCGCACCGACGCGGGCGGGACGATCGGCTTCATCACCCCGCTCAGCGACAATTTCTGCGGGTCGTGCAACCGCGTGCGGGTGACCTGCACAGGACAGCTTTATTTGTGCCTCGGCCAAGACGCGCGGACCGATCTGCGCGACATCCTGCGCGGCGGCAACGCGGCGGCGCTCGAAACCGCAATCACGCAAGCGATGCGCAAGAAGCCGCTCGCGCACGACTTCCTGATCGCCCCGGAGCGCACCCAGGGAGTCGAGCGGCACATGTCGGTAACCGGCGGATGAGGCTGACCTTCTTCGGGCGGTTGCGCGACGCAGTCGGGGCGAGTGAGATCGAATGTTCCATCCCTACAAATATTGTCGATAGCGAATCGTTGCGAGCTTGGATTGGCGCGGAATATCTGGCGTTGCTTGACGCCACGGTCAGGATCGCGCTCGACGATGTGCTGACCACCGGCCCCGCGCCGATCGCGGGGGTCGCCGAGGCCGCCTTCCTGCCCCCGGTGAGTGGCGGATGAGCTTCCTCTCGCCCGACCCGATCGACCCGATCGCCTTGCTCGAGACATTCACCCGCGCGGCGCGCGGTGCCGGGGCAATCGTCAGTTTTGCCGGGGTGGTGCGCGGCGAAGGCGGAGTCGACGAATTGTGGCTCGACCATCACCCGCACCTCACGGAACAGGCAATCGGCAACCTCACCGAAGAAACCAAGCAAAGGTTCACGCTAGACGCATTGTCCATCGTCCACCGCATCGGCAGCGTCGCCCAGGGCGAGCCGATCGTGTTCGTCGCCGCTGCGGCGAAGCACCGCCGCGCGGCGTTCGACGCGGTCGACCATGCGATGGATCGGCTCAAGACCGACGTGCCGTTATGGAAACGCGAAAGCGGCGCCGACGGAACCCGCTGGATCGAGGCGCGGCCCGAGGATCACCATGACCGCGCGCGCTGGGAGCAACAAGCATGAGCAAAGCGCAAGTGGGGGTGGCGGTGATGACCGTGTCCGACACGCGGACCAAGCTGACCGATACGTCGGGCGGCTATCTGGTCGGCGCGGTCGAGGCGGCGGGGCATCGGCTGGTCGAGCGGGCGATCGTCGCCGACGATATTGCCGCAATCCGCGCCGCAGCGCAGGGCTGGATCGACGACCCGCAAGTCGATGTCATCATCTCAACCGGCGGCACCGGGCTGACCGGCCGCGACGTCACCCCCGAGGCGATGCAGCCGCTGTTCGACAAAAATATCGAAGGGTTTGCAGCGGTGTTTCACCGCGTCAGCTACGACAAGATCGGCCTGTCGACGATGCAATCGCGCGCCTGCGCAGGGGTGTCCAAGGGGACTTTCATCTTTTGCCTACCGGGATCAGGCGGGGCGGTGCGCGACGGGTGGAGCGTGATCGGGCCGCAGCTCGATGTCGCCACGCGCCCGTGCAATCTGGTCGAGATCATGCCGCGACTGATCGAGCGCTGACCATGGCGGGGACGCATTTTGACGGTGAGGGCCGGGCGCGGATGGTCGATGTGTCGGCCAAGCTGGAGACGCTCCGCGCCGCCACCGCGCAAGGCCGCGTGCGGATGCAAGCGGCGACATTGGCCCAGGTGACTGAACGCGGCGCGACCAAAGGCGATGTGATCGCGGTCGCCGAACTGGCGGGGATCATGGCCGCCAAGCAGGCCGGCACGTTGATCCCGTTGTGCCACCCGATCGGACTCGATTCGGTGGCGGTGCGGATTGCCTCCGACCTTGCTTTGCCCGGCCTGACCGTCACCGCCGAGGCGCGCACCACGGGACGCACCGGGGTCGAGATGGAGGCGATGACCGCGGTCTCGGTAGCCTGCCTGACGATTTACGATATGCTCAAAGCGATCGACCGCGGGATGACGATCGA
>JBDSOV010000045.1:0-5016 GCA_039914575.1 Sphingomicrobium sp. | reverse complement strand
TCATCCGCACGCAAGGTGCGCAAATATTTACGGATAGCTGTCACGCCACCCTCCTCTGGTCTTGGTCCACACTGCACTGAGTAAGCGAGAGTGGTTAAGAGACCATTCCTGTCACAGGGTTAAAATTTGGATTGCCGTAATTAGGGCCCGGACCCTAAACTTCGGGCGCCCATGCCGCGAAGTGGAGCAGTTCGAACCGCTCGACGCTAAGGTCGCCACCCTCGTTGAAGGCGGCTCGGGCGACACCCAGTCCGCGCCGCGTGATCGGCCGCCGGGATCGCTCGGCAAGCACGTTGGTGCAGCCCATCGCCCGTAAATCGCCAACCAGGCGGTCGAGGTCGGGGTAAGCGACATCGACTCGGTCGATATCGATCACCGGCTGGGTGAAGCCGACTGAAGTCAGCAATGCCGCCAGCGAGGGGCCGTCGATGCTCGGGTGAAAACGCGGTGCGACACCGCCTTCGGCGCGGTCGGCTGCGAGCATCGCCGCGCGTAACCGTGGCAGACTATTGCCACCGACGATCGCCCCCATCACCAGCCCGCCCGGGCGAAGCACATGGCGAAGCGCGAACGCCGATGCCTGTACGTCGTTCGCGGTTTCAAGCTCGCCGATCGACAGGCACAGGTCGAAGCTTTGCGAGCCGACCGAGCCGGGATCGAGCATTGAGACATGAGGCACGATCGCCGACAGCGTCTCGCGCCAGTTGGGATCGCGGCAGCCGGCGATCAGTGCCGAAGAGAAACTGGCACGGATATCGGCCAGCCGGTCGAGGCAATCGTCGAAGGCGCGGGCGTGGAGGAACAGGTCGCCGCTCAATCGAGCGGCGCGGGCGCGCCGCATTCGGCGGGCATGGTCATCAAACAGAAGGCGGGTCACATCGCGCTTGTGCGCAACCTCGCCAGCCGCAACAAGGGGGGATGGTTGCACTGGGGCAAGGAATGCATTGGCTGGGCCGCGCAGCGCTCGATTTTGCGCTGCCAGCGCGCTGCGCGGGCTGTGGCACAATTACCGATCTTCCCCACCAATTTTGCGCGACGTGCTGGCAATTGGTCGAATGGCTCGGCCAGGGCGGGTGCGATCAATGCGGACTTCCGCTTGAGGCGACCGACGTCGACCATTGCGCGCGCTGTCTCGCCAGGCCGCCGATCATCGCGCGAAGCCGCGCCGCGATCGCTTATGGCGAGATCGCCCGATCGCTCGTGCTAAGGCTGAAATATTCGCGCAAAGTGGCACTTGCGGCGACCATGGCGCGCTACATGCTGCCGTTGGTCAATGCATCGCCGGACACCATCCTGGTCCCTGTGCCGCTCCACTGGAGCCGGCTGTGGTGGCGCGGCTTCAATCAGTCGGGATTGCTTGCGGCCAATTTGGCCCGATTGAGCGGATTGGAGCATCGGTCAGTGCAACTGCGGCGGGTGCGGCGGACGCGGGCGCTCAAGAATATGAGTCCGAAACAGCGCTCGCTCGAAGTGAAAGCGGCGTTTGCAATCGATCGTGCGGCCGAAGTCAGGGGACGCAGTTTCCTGCTGGTCGATGACGTGCTGACCACCGGCAGCACGTCCGACGCTTGCGCCAAGGCGCTGCTTCGCGCAGGCGCCGAGCGGGTCGAGCTGATTTGTTTCGCGCGGGTGGTGCGACCGTCGTTACTTTGAGCAATTGGCGTTGCTTTGAGCAATTGGCGTTGCTCGGACGTTTGCCGAGAAGAGATTGCAGGGAGCGAGTTGGTTGGCGAAGGTCGAGATCTATACCAAGGACTGGTGCCCTTATTGTGCCCGCGCCCAGCGATTGCTGGCCGAGAGCGGGGCCGAGGTGGTCGAATATAAGGTCAATATGGGGGGCGAGAATAAAGCCGAGATGATCCAGCGCGCCGGGGGACGAACCACTGTCCCGCAGATATTCATCGGCGATCGGCATATCGGCGGCTGCGACGATTTGTTCGATCTCCAGAGGGCGGGCAAGCTGTCCGGCCTGCTCGCGGCCTGAAAATGCCCAGGATCGCGATCTTCCAGGCACGCAGCGGGATCGACCCCGGCGTCAATGCTGCTGCGTTGGTCGATGTGGTTGAGCGCGCGGCCATGGGTGGCGCAGAAATGCTGTTTACCCCCGAAATGTCGGGGCTGCTCGACGGCAATCGCGATCGGGCGGCGGGGGTCGTTCGCAGCGAGGATGACGATGAAGTGCTGGCCGCAGTGCGGGAGGCAGCGCGGGCGAACGCGATCTGGGTGCACCTCGGCTCGCTGGCGCTTCGTGGTGAGGACGATAAACTGGTCAATCGGGCCTTCGTGATCGATCCGGCGGGCGCAATCGCGGGTCACTATGACAAGATTCATTTGTTCGATGTCGATTTGCCGACCGGCGAAAGTTGGCGTGAATCCGCTGCTTATCAGGCGGGAACGGTACCGGTGGTGGTGCGGGGCACGCCAGTCGGAACGCTGGGCCTGACGATTTGCTATGATCTACGCTTTGCGGCGATTTTCGAGCGTTTGTCCGAGGCCGGGGCCGAGCTGATCGCGGTGCCGGCGGCGTTCACGGTGCCGACCGGCAAGGCACACTGGCATGTGCTGCTTCGGGCGCGGGCGATCGAAGCGGGGCTGTTCGTCGTCGCTGCGGCTCAATCGGGACAGCATGAGGACGGACGAGCGACGTTCGGTCATAGCCTGGTGGTCGATCCGTGGGGTGAAGTGCTGGTCGATGGGGGCGAGGGCGAGAAATTGCTGTTCGCCGAGATCGATCTGATGCGGATCGCGGAGGTGCGGTCGCGGATCCCGGTGCTCCAGCATCGACGGGTGATTGGCTCGGTGAGCGATTGATTCGGCGAAGGGCCGCCCCTATCGGGAAGCCAAGGCTCCGTAGCTCAGCAGGATAGAGCAGTGGTTTCCTAAACCAAAGGTCGCAGGTTCGAGTCCTGCCGGGGCCACCATCCCACTATCCTGAAGGAGCGCTTTTTGTCGGGACGCGATCAGCAGGAAGCGCAAGTTGCGATCATCGGAGCCGGTTTCTCGGGGACGATGGCGGCAGTGCAGCTGGCACGGCGCGGGATCGACGCGGTGCTGATCGGGGGCGGCGCGCAGGCGGGCAAGGGTGTCGCTTATTCGACCGACGATCCGTCGCATCTGCTCAACATTCCGGCGGCGAAGATGAGCGCCTGGCCCGACCAGCCCGACGATTTCGTCGCGGCGATCGCGGACGAGGGATTTGGCCCCGAGGATTATGTGCCGCGGATGCTGTTCGGACGATATTTGCGGCAAATCCTCGACGAGTCCGCGGTGCGCCTGGTCGAGGGCGAGGCGGTAGCGGCCGAGCGAACGGGGGATGGCTGGACAGTGCGGATGGGCGACGGATGCGCGATCCGCGCCAGTGCGCTGGTGCTGGCGCCGGGCAACCAGCCGCCCGATGCGCTGCCGTTTGCGAAGGACTTGCCCGAGCGTTTGTTTGCCAGCGATCCGTGGGGTGCGGCGGGGCGGGCGACGATTGCGGAGGCGGTACGTATCAGCGGGGAAGGATTGGGCGGGGGCGACGTGCTGGCGGTCGGCAGCGGACTGTCGATGATCGATGTCGCATTGTCGCTCGACGCGGCAGGGCATAAAGGCAAATTGGTCGCGGTGTCACGGCGCGGGCAGAGCCCAAGGGCCAATTTCCCGTTGCGCGGCGAGGTGCCGTCGTCGGACACCGCGCCGAGCGGGTCGCTGGCCGAGCTGTGGCGTTGGGTGCGGCGGCGGACGACCGAGATCGACTGGCGCGACGCGGTGGATTCGGTGCGGTCGCGAACGCATGAACTGTGGCAATCTTTGAGCGAGGCCGACCAGAAGCGCTTCATGCGCCATGCCCGGCCGTGGTGGGATGTTCACCGCCACCGGATTGCGCCCGAGGTCGGGACGACGGTCGAGCGGAGGATCGCGAGCGGTCGAATGGAAGTACTTGCGGGACGAATCCAGTTGCTGCGCGAGGCCGATGGCGGGCTAGAGGCGGTGATCTGGCGGCGCGGTATGGCCGAGGCCGATGCGCCGCGCCACTTTGCGGTGGGGATCAATTGCACCGGGCCGCTCCATGCCATCGCCCACACCCGCGATCCAGTGCTGCGGTCGTTGCTCGATCGGGGGCTGGCCAAGCCCGATTTGCTTGGCATCGGGCTCAAGGTCGATGACCAGGTGCGCGTGATCGGGAGCAAACGACTGTGGGCGATGGGATCGCTCGGCAAGGCGCGCTATTGGGAGATTATCGCGGTGCCCGATATACGGGTGCAGGCGGAGATGGTGGCCGACGCCATCGCCAGGGAGTTAAATGATGAGCCGGAGTCCTGATCCCAAGATCGCGGTGCCCGATAATGTCGCCGAGGCGGTGCGGACGATGATCCGCTGGGCCGGCGACGATCCGGATCGCGAAGGATTGCTCGATACGCCGGCCCGGGTGGCGCGGGCGTGGAAGGAATATGCGCGGGGTTATGCCGAAGATCCGGCGGTGCATCTGGCGCGGACATTTGATGAAGTCGGGGGCTATGACGAGATCGTTTTACTGAAGGATATTCCGTTCCAGTCACACTGCGAGCATCATATGGCGCCGATCATCGGCAAAGCGTCGATCGCCTATTTGCCGCGCGACCGCGTGGTCGGAATCTCCAAGCTTGCCAGAGTGTTACACGGCTTCGCGCGGCGATTGCAGGTGCAGGAACGGCTGACCGCGCAGGTCGCCGACTGCATCTGCAAACATCTCGAGCCCAAGGGCGTCGCGGTGGTGATCGAGGCGAGCCACGCCTGCATGACCGCGCGCGGGGTGGGCACGCCGGGGGTGATGATGACCACCAGCCGGATGATGGGTATTTTCCGCAGCGACGAGAGATCGAGGCGGGAAGTTTTAGCCCTCATGGGATATTGAGCAAAGGAGAAGGACCTGCGCAAAACATTGATGGTCACGACCCTGCTGGCGCTAGCCGGATGCCAGTATGAGCAAACGCCCGAGCAAGCGCCGGGCAATAGCGCAACCCCGGACACTATATCTGCAAATGTTGCTACACCGGC
>JBDSOV010000034.1:0-4332 GCA_039914575.1 Sphingomicrobium sp. | reverse complement strand
ACCCTTTTCTGTGGTATTTTTCCGCCGCGCTGGCGATCCGCGAGAATGACATCGCCACCGCCAAGATCGCAATCAACCGCGCATTGGTGATGATCCCCAATGACCCGACCATATTGTTCGAGGCGGGTCATGTGTACCAAACCGCCGGAGACGATTCGAAAGCACGCGATTACTGGACCCGCGCCGCTGCCGCCGAGCCCAATGGGCCAAGCGGCAACGCCGCGCGCCGCGCACTCGGCATGCTCGACGTGCCGCTCACCGTCACCAACCAGGTCGCGACCTGGCCCGATGGCGACGGCGAGGGGCCAGGGCATCGTTAGGCGGCTGGGCTAGGGCTTAGCCCGCCACGTCATAATCGACCGAGGTCACCACCCGGACTTTCTGGAACGGCGAATCGCTGGCTTCGCTTTCCTCGCCCTCGGCGCCATCACGCGGGCCTACCGAGAAATAGCCTTGTGACGCTGTGCGGATCTGGCCGACGGAGGCGCCGCTGTCGTGCGCGAATTGCTCGGCGCTGGCCCGCGCCCGCTTGGTTGCTTCGGCAATCATCTCGGGCTTGAGCTGGTTCAATCGCGTGAAGCTGTAGTTGAGATTGCTGCCGTCGAGCTCGACCCCGTCGCGGAGCAAGGCGGGCAGCCGTTCATGCGCTTGCTGGGCCTTCATCACCTCGGTGGTGCGCAGCTGGACCGATCGGGTCACCGTGATCCGAGTTTCGACTCTTTGGCCTTCATCGTTGGTGACATGGGTGCGGTTGAAGCTGACCCCGCTGTCGCTGATGTCCGCCGGCCTGAACCCGGCGCCCGCAAAGAAGCGGCGCACCGCCGCGCTCTGCTGGTCGGCGCGGGCGTTGACCGCCGCGAGATCGGGCCCTTCCTGCGAGAAACTGATCGTCCAGGTGGCGAGATCGGCAGTGACGTCGCGTTCGGAGACGCCGCGGACCGAGATCGACCGCTCGGCACTTTTGGCACGCCGCAGGCCGTCGCCGAGCAAATAGCCGCTGGTAATCAGCGCGGTCGAAAAAATCCCCACCGCGCCCAGTACAAAGGCGCGATTGCCTTGAATGATGCTCTCCATGGAACCACACTCTCGGTTCGTCGTCTCAATCGGACGGCCACCGGGCACGATTGCCGGTCACGACCGTCGACGAACCGTGCTTATATAGCGATGAACGGAGTAAGAGCCCAGTGAAATTCCTCCATTCCATGCTCCGCGTGTCGAATCCCGACGATAGTGTGGCATTTTTCCAACTGCTCGGGCTCGAGGAGCGTCGCCGCCGCGACGTGCCTGCAGGCAAATTCACCCTGATCTTCCTCGGCGTCCCCGGCGACGAGGCCGAGGTCGAACTGACCCACAATTGGGAAGAGAGAGATTATGCGGGCGGGCGCAACTTCGGCCACCTGGCATTCCTGGTCGACGACATTTACGCGACCTGCCAGCGGCTCGCAGACAATGGCGTGACGATCAACCGCCCGCCGCGCGACGGGCATATGGCGTTCGTCCGCTCGCCCGACTCGATTTCGATCGAATTGCTGCAGAAAGGCGAGGAGCTGCCGCCCGCCGAGCCGTGGGCATCGATGACCAATGTTGGAGAATGGTGATGATCGAAGTTGTCCCAGTCCCCGCGCTCACTGACAATTACATCTGGATGCTGCGCGATCCGGCCAGCGGCGACGTCGCGGTGGTCGACCCCGGGCAGGACGCTCCGGTGCTTGACGCGGCGGCGACACGGGGATGGCGGATCGGCCAGATCCTCACCACCCACTGGCACCCCGACCACACCGCCGGCAATAGCGCGATCAAGGCCGCGACCGGTGCCGCAATCACCGCCCCCGCCGAAGCCGAGCGGCTCAGCATAGTGGATCGCATCGTCGCCGAGGGCGACCTGGTCTCGGTCGGCGAGATGGAGGCAGTGGTGTGGGAAATCCCCGCGCATACCGCCGGCCACATCGCTTATTATTTCAGGCAAGCGAAGTTGATTTTCGTCGGCGACACATTGTTCGCCATGGGCTGCGGGCGGTTGTTCGAAGGCAATGCCGAGCAGATGTTCGCCAACATGGCGCGCTTCGCCGGCCTGCCCGACGATGTGCGCGTCTATTGCGGTCACGAATATACGCTCGCCAATGCCCGTTTCGCCGCCCACGCCGAACCGGACAATGCGGCGGTTACCAAACGACTCGCCAAGGTCGCGGCGATGCGGGAGCGGGGCGAAGTCACATTGCCGACCACGATCGGCGAGGAGCGTGCCACCAACCCGTTCCTGCGCGCCGCCGATGCCGCCGAACTCGCCCGGCTGAGGACGCTAAAAGACAGCTTCGGTTAATGTGGACGGGCGTGTGATATGCTAGGGGATATGAGCGTTACGCGAAGGGATATTACCATGCGGATGATCTTGCTCGCCGCCGCCGCGACCAGTCTCGCGGGCTGCCAAACCAGCGACAGCCCGCCCGAACAACGCAGCGCCCAGGCGCAAGCAACCTATGACCGGATGCTCGCCGGCAAGACCGCTGGCCGCCCAGCAAAGTGTTTGCCGCTGATGCGATCCAACGACATGGTGGTGATCGACGACGACACCATCCTCTATCGCGATGGCCGAACAACCTACGTCAACCAGCCGCTCGGCAGCTGCTATGGGCTTGGTCGCGGAAGCCATGCGCTCGTTACCCGCAGCTTCGGATCGCAATTGTGCCGCGGTGACATCGCCACGGTGCTCGATACACGCAGCGGGATCACCGTCGGCAGCTGCTCGTTCGGCGATTTCGTGCCGTATCGGCCGGCGAGTTAGCTAGCGCTACTTCTTGTACAGCGCGTCGAGCCGTTCGCCATAGGCAGCGCGGATGATGTGGCGGCGGATCTTCAATGACGGCGTCATCTGCTCATTATCGACCGCAAAGGGCGCATCGGCGAGGATGTAGCGGCGCACTTTCTCGACCACGCTCAAATCCTTGTTGACCCGGTCGACCGCCGCCGACAGCCGCGCAGCAAGATCGGGCGAATCGGCGACTTCGGCGTCTGGAACGAGCAGTCCGACGAGATAGGGATGGCGGTCGCCATGGACCATCGCCTGGGCAATTTCGGGCTGGAGGGTGAGCATTCCCTCGACCCGCTGGGGCGAGACATTGTCGCCCTTGTCATTGATGATCAAATCCTTTTTGCGGTCGGTGATCACGATCCGACCCTTGGCATCAAGATGGCCAACATCGCCGGTCGCCAGCCAGCCGTCCTGAAGCACCCGCGCACTTTCGTCAGGATTGCGCCAATAGCCCTGCATGACCTGTTCGCCGCGCACCATGATCTCGCCATCGCCGGCGATCCGGACCTCGGTATTGAGCATCGGCGGCCCGACCGTATCCATGCGGATCCCGCCTTTCGGTCGGTTGCAGCTGATCACCGGCCCGGCCTCGGTCTGGCCATAGCCCTGGAGCATGACGATCCCCATCGCCTGGAAAAACAGTCCGACCTCGGGATTGAGCGGCGCGCCGCCCGACACCATCGCCTTAATCCGCCCGCCGAATTTCTTGCTGACCTTGCGCCGCAACGTGAGCGACAGGATTCCATCCATCGGCAGGTCCCACGGCACCGATTTTCCAGCATAGCGCTTGGTCTCGATCGCCATGGCGCGGCTCATCAGATAGGTTGGCAGCCCGCCGTCCTTGTCGACCTGCTTCATGATTTTTGCGCGCAGCATCTCGAACAATCGCGGCACCACCACCATCAGAGTCGGCCGCACTTCCTCGATATTGGCGGCCAGTTTCTCGAGACTCTCGGCGTAATAAATCTGCCCGCCGAGCGCGACCGGGAAATGCTGCCCGCCGCTATGCTCGTAAGCGTGGCTGGCAGGGAGGAAGGACAGGAATATCTCGTCGTCCCAGCCAAAATCATTGGCGATGATGTCGATGCAGCCTTCGACATTGTGGAGGATCATGCCGTGATGCTGGCACACCCCGCGCGGGGCGCCGCCGGTGCCGCTGGTGTAGATCAGGCAGGCAAGGTCGGCGCGTCCGACCTTGGCCATCTCGGCCTCAAGCGCGCCGACGTCGGCCGAGCCGGAGACGAGATCGTCCCAGAGATGGAAATCGGCCACGTCGGATGATTGGCCGGCATCGATTGAATCGATCGAGATGACATGGTTGCACGACGAGGCGAACAGCACCGCGGGAAGCAGGGACTTGGCCAGTTTCTGGGTCGAGACGATGACCGCGCGCGCCTCGCTATTGTTGAGGATATGCTGGTGATCGCGGCTGGTGTTGGTGGTGTAGGTCGGAACCGTGACGCAGCCCGCTGCCATGATGCCCAAATCGGCGATCAGCCATTCGGGGCGATTCTCGCTGACCA